>ONMG01000196.1 GCA_900318855.1 uncultured Prevotella sp. | reverse complement strand
TCGTGCGATTCTCTTCTGCTTGGTTCCAATTGCGGTGCCCATACATTTCCTTATCTTGATGTGCATAATGACACTGCCGTCGTGGAGCACGAGGCTACAACTTCTAAAATTTCCGAGGACCAGCTCTTCTACTGCAATCAGCGTGGTATCCCTACAGAGGATGCAGTCGGACTCATCGTCAACGGCTATGCCAAGGAGGTGCTCAACAAGCTCCCCATGGAGTTTGCCGTGGAGGCACAGAAACTGCTATCAGTATCGCTGGAAGGAACCGTGGGATAGTTAGGAGTTAAGAGTACAAAGAGACAAAAAGTATGGAAAACTTTCGACGGTTCATGTACGATAAGTGCTTGGATTTCTCTGTAAGAATGGTGAAGTTGGGGCGGTTTCTTCAAAACGAAAAGCATGACTTCGTCATATATAAACAGATTGTCGGAAGTGGAAAAGGTGTCGGGCCAACTTGGCGGAAGCTCAATACGGCTCCAGCTTGAAGGACTTTTTGGCTAAATGCTGTATCTCTTTACGTGAAAGCTCTGAGACGCTATATTGGTTAGAAGTTCTTAAGAAGTCAGAACTGATTATAGAACAACAATATATTTCTCTCCGAACAGACTGATAAGAACTCAAGAAACTGCTCAATTCCATTACAGCAACAACAACAAAGAAAATTAAAACAAAAGATAATAACACAGAAAAGAAATATATTAGTAATTTGAGTTGAGAGATTAATAGTTGGGATTGCACAGTCTAAACACTCCTGTAACTCCTAACTCCTAACTCCTAACTAAAAAAATTATGCTTGAAGTTCGTAATTTACATGCCTCCATTGCAGGCAAAGAGATATTAAAAGGTATTGATCTTACCGTCGGCGACGGCGAGATACATGCCATCATGGGACCTAACGGCTCGGGTAAGTCAACGCTTTCGGCTGTGCTTACCGGTAATCCGCTTTATACCGTCACGGAGGGCGAGGCGATCTTCAACGGTAAGAACCTGTTGGAGATGAAACCTGAGGACCGTGCCCGTGAGGGACTTTTCCTCAGTTTCCAGTATCCGGTGGAGATCCCCGGCGTATCAATGGTCAATTTCATGAAAGCTGCGGTCAACGCCAAGCGCCAGTATGAGGGGCTCGAGCCACTGAAGGCTGCTGACTTTCTAAAGATGATGAAAGAGAAACGGGAACTTGTAGAACTTGACCCCAAACTCTCCCGTCGCAGTGTGAATGAAGGTTTCTCTGGTGGCGAGAAGAAGCGTAACGAGATCTTCCAGATGGCCATGCTCAATCCCAAGCTGAGTATTCTGGATGAGACCGATTCCGGACTCGATGTGGATGCCATGCGCATTGTTGCCGATGGAGTGAACAAACTCTTCACTCCCGACAAATCCATTATCGTCATCACCCACTATGAGCGTCTGCTCGATATGATAAAGCCCAGCGTCGTTCATGTTCTCTACAATGGACGAATCGTGAAAACAGCCGGCCCGGAGCTTGCCAAGGAGATAGAGCGAAGAGGCTACGACTGGATTAAGGAAGAGGCTGATGTGAAGTTTGGTAGATAGTAGTGATTATGGCATCAAGTGAACAACAATATATCGATCTCTATGCTGAGTCGCGGCAGGCGCTCTTCGGTCATTCTGCCGAAGTGATGAATGCCTTGCGCGATACGGCTTTTGAAGATTTCAAACGCCAGGGGTTTCCCTCGCGTAAGGTGGAACGCTATAAATACACGGATATGCAGGCCCTCTTTGCCCCCAATTATGGGCTTAACCTCAATCGGCTCGACATACCAGTGAATCCCTACGAAGTGTTCCGCTGCGATGTGCCCAACCTGAGCACCTCGCTCTATTTTGTGGTTAACGACATGTTCTATAAGCGTGCTCTGCCAAAGGCTACCTTGCCTGAGGGAGTCATCGTCGACAGTCTTTGTGATGCAGCCTCCAAGTATCCCGAACTCATCAAGCGCTATTATGGCAAGATAGCCGCTACGGGGCAGGATGCCATAACAGCGCTCAACACCATGTTGGCTCAGGATGGTCTCTTTGTTTACGTGCCGAAGAATGTGAAGCTTTCACGCGCTGTTCAGGTCATCAATATTCTTCGCTCCGATGTCGACCTGATGGTGAACCGCCGTGTGCTGATCGTTCTTGAGGAAGGAGCCGAGGCAAAGTTCCTTTTTTGTGATGATTCTGCCGACGACCGCCGTTTCCTCTCCACTCAAGTCATAGAAGCTTATGTAGGCGAGAATGCAAGTCTCGACCTCTATTGCCTGGAAGAAACCCATCTCAAGAACACCCGTGTGAGTAATGTCTACATTGAGCAGCAGGCTTCCAGCCGTGTCAATCATGACGTGATAACACTTCATAATGGCATTACGCGCAACATGCTGAACCTCACTTTCCAAGGTCAGGGAGCAGAGTGCTGGTGCAATGGCTGTGTCATTGCCGACTCTACGCAGCAGGTTGACAACAATACGCTCATCGACCATGCTGTGCCTCATTGTGACAGCCATGAGCTCTACAAATATGTGCTCGATGAAAAGGCTGTGGGGGCTTTCGCAGGCAAGGTGCTGGTGCGACATGATGCACAGAAGACCACTTCCGAAGAGGTGAACCAGAATCTCTGTATGACCAGACAAGCACATATGTACACCCAGCCCATGCTGGAAATCTATGCCGACGATGTGAAGTGCTCGCATGGCAGCACCGTGGGTCAGCTCAACGACGCAGCCCTCTTCTATATGCAGCAGCGTGGCATCGATGAGCATGAGGCTAAGCTTCTGTTAGAGTTCGCTTTTGTGGGCGAGGTTATCGACAATATCCAGCTTGAGCCTCTCCGTGACCGCCTCCATTATCTTGTAGAGAAGCGTTTCCGTGGAGAGTTGGGCAATTGTGTCAACTGTAAACTTCGCCATTGACCGTGGCATAATCAAGAAAGGAGAATATCTATGTATGATATTAAAAAGGTGAGGGCCGACTTCCCCATCCTTGCGCGCAAGATTTACGGGCGTCCACTGATTTATCTCGACAATGCGGCTACCACGCAAAAGCCGCTATGTGTGCTGGATGCCATGCGCGATGAGTATCTCAATGCCAATGCCAATGTGCATAGGGGTATCCACTGGATGTCCCAACAAGCCACAGAGCTCCATGAGGCAGCGCGTGAGACCGTGCGTCAGTTTATTAATGCCCGCAATGCCTCAGAGATTGTCTTTACCCGTGGCACTACAGAGGGCATAAATCTCGTTGCCTCCTCTTATGTTGAGGACTTTATGGGAGAAGGCGACGAGGTGATCGTCTCTACGATGGAGCATCACAGTAATATAGTGCCTTGGCAGTTGCAGGCTCGGCGCAAGGGCATCAAGCTGCGTGTTATCCCGATGAGCGATAGCGGAGAGCTCCTTCTTGACGACTATCGCAATCTGTTCAACGAGCACACCAAAATGGTGAGTGTCACCCATGTCAGCAATGTGCTGGGTACGGTGAATCCCGTGAAGCTCATGTCCCGGATAGCGCACGAGCATGGGGTCCCTATACTTGTCGACGGGGCACAAAGTACGCCGCACTTCAAGGTCGATGTTCAGGATATCGACTGCGATTTCCTGGTCTTTAGCGGACATAAGACCTATGGGCCTACCGGCATTGGCGTGCTTTATGGTAAGGAAGAGTGGCTCGACAAGCTGCCACCTTATCAAGGAGGGGGCGAGATGATCGACCGTGTGAGTTTCGAACATACAACCTTTGAACGCCCACCCTTGAAGTTTGAGGCCGGTACACCCGACTATATTGCCTCGCATGGTCTCGCCGTAGCACTCAACTACCTGACGAAGCTCGGAATGGATAATGTTCAGGCCCATGAGCAGGAGCTCACCCGCTATGCTATCGCCCGGCTCCAGGAGATTCCCGGAATGCATATCTATGGCGAGTTGGACCTCAACGCGCAGTTCTCGGATGTTGTTTGCTCCCACGATGCCGTGTTGAGCTTCAATGTGGGTCATATCCACCATATGGATTTGGGCACTCTGCTCGACCGTCTGGGCATAGCCGTTCGCACCGGTCATCATTGCGCACAGCCGCTCATGGACCGTCTGGGCATCCTTGGCACTGTGCGTGCCTCCTTCGCGCTCTACAACACCAAAGAGGAAATAGATGTGCTGAGTGATGGCATCCAGCGCGTGATGAAAATGTTCTGAGGAAAGAGATGAAGCACGTCCATTTGTCCCCTCATTGCTTTCCCGGTCTTGTTGAGGCCGGATGCGATGAGGCGGGCCGGGGTTGTCTGGCCGGACCTGTGTTCGCGGCTGCGGTCATTCTGCCGGAAGGTTACGACAATCCCGAGCTCAACGATTCCAAGCAGCTGTCGGTCCAAAAGCGTTATGAGCTTCGCGAAGCTATTGAGCGCGACGCGCTGTCCTGGGCAGTAGCATCGGTGTCGTCTGAGGATATTGACCGTATCAACATTCTTAATGCCAGTATTTTGGCCATGCATCGCGCGCTCGACCAGCTGACCGTTAGGCCTGAGGCCATCATCGTGGATGGTAATCGTTTCAAGCCCTACCATTTCATCCCTTACAAGACGGTGGTCAAGGGCGACGGAAAATATCAGGCTATTGCCGCGGCAAGCATCCTTGCCAAAACCTTTCGTGACGACTTCATGGATAGCATTGACAAGGAGTTCCCCGATTACGGTTGGAAGGAGAACAAAGGTTATCCCACTCGGAAGCATCGCGAAGCGATTGCCCGCATTGGCCTGTCGCCCTATCATCGGACGACCTTCCGGGCTCTGCCAGAACAGAAGAAAAAGTAGTGCTAATAATAAGGTCAAAGAAAAAGCCCTGGTCAATCCTTCTTGTGGGAGGCTTGACCAAGGCTTTTCTTCGCTGGCGACAGTCAGCATTGAGGGTGTACCTTCGTTTTCACCCTGCATGTTTCTCCTGAAATACACATCTTCATCCCGAAGACTAATACCTATACTTCTTAAATTGCGGCGCAAAATTACTTATTTTCCTTCAATGCGGAAAATAAACCTTGGACTTTTTTCAGGCCTTATCTTGGATATAACTAACATTAACAGTAAAAGTCTGGTTTTAATAGTTTTAAGGGGCTTCGGTTCTGACTCCAGGCTAATAATATTCTCCGTCCTTGCTTTTCTTCAGATAGGGCTCTGCTGCCTGATAGCGCACCCTGTAAGCTCGGCCGGCGGAGTTTTCGGCCGGGCCGATGACGATAATCCAGCCGTCGATGAATCCTGCATTGCCCACGACGAGGCCTTTGGGACCATCCATACCTGTTGGAATGTCTCCCCGATAGTGCCACATCAGCTGTTTGATTTGACTTTCATTGCAGTCGAATATCTCGCCGGCTGTGAGTCGGTGGCCGTCGTGCTTACTGAAGCAGGCGCAGTCCTCAGTAATCCATACCGTGGAGTCGTTGTCGGTGACTTTCGATTCAAAGGTCACCACGTTGGCATCCTCATAGCTTCTCACCACTTCCACTTTTCTGCTTCCCTTCTCATACGATTCCTCGAAGGCACCGCAACAGCGTAGCAGCAGGTCGCGAAAATCGTTCTCGCGGAGCCGTGGAGGGGCGTCGGTGTCGAGCACGTCGCAAATCCAGAGTTTCACCTGGGCTATGACGTCCGGGTTGCCGCCAGTGGGAAAATCGATTTCAGCCTTGAAACGTTCTTCCCGTAATGTTATCTGTTTTGTGTTCAAGAAGCCGCGTGCCTCTGTGGTCAGGGCAAAGAGCAGCAGCAATATTATGTCGAGACCATGATTCTTCATCTTGCGTTTATGTAGCCTAAGGTTATTCTGCACTTTGTGGTAGGCCGCACCTCGTAGGGTGCCACCTGCTATTTAACTGCAAAATTACTGCCTTTCAGCGAATATCCAAGCGCTCAAAGCCTGAAATTGGAATCTTTCCTGCTTTTCTCTTCCCTTTTGGCATCGATCCGTTGCGATGTTTCCTCACGTCTTGCCGACGGTTATCGCTGAGGCTACTTCTCCTCGTTCTCGGTCGGCTGGCGCATCTCTGAGGAGCCTTTCATATAGAGCACACGCAGCTGGCTTGACAACCTGAAACTCCGTGCTTCCTGGGGAAGCCTTGGTAACCAGGATGCTCTCTCCCACTATTATCCTTGGATAAACACCTATAACCACGGTGCTATCCCTTTGGCGGAAATCTCAACACCGGTTACTATCAGGGCAGCTACCACCAGGAGACCATTACTTGGAAGAAGTCCGCCTCGTGGGACGTCGGCTTTGACGTCGGCATCTTCCACGACCTGACCGGTACATCGACTTCTACAGCTGCAAGACCATGGGCATCATCATGAATATCTCGGTTCCTACTGAGTTCGCTCTCGGTGCTTATAAGGACAATATCGGCGCTATGCGCAACACCGATGTCGAGGCGTTGCAGACCTTAATAAGCTGTATGCAAGTGCTGTTGTTCTGTAGGGTTGGTAATTGTCCGCCATATGGCGGAGATAAGTACACCATATGGCGGAGATAAGTACACCATATGGCGGAGATAAGTCCGCCATGTGCCGGAGATTTGACAAGCCAATGTTCGCTCCTGCGGATTCTCGTTGATTCTGCCCGGATTTCTGCGCCCTTCGTGCTTGTGTGCCCCTGTAGGGGCTGTCCTTGCTGTAAACGTCGCACTCTCTTATCCACCTCTCATATTCATCTGAGCCAAGAGAGGTCCGTGAGCGTCCGTTGCAATAAATATCCTATAACTATGTTTACAAAAAGACCGCGAAGCCTCTGTGGTAATATCTCCCACTGCTTAATGTAGGGCAGTGAGCGTCAGCAGCCCGACAAGGCATGCGAGCTGCTATGTGCCGAGGGCAGCAGCGCGTCATCCGCAAGCCTTCTCAGCAGAGTCTCTAATTTTCTTTCCGGCTGTCGGAAAGCTATCGGACAAACAGCCCAATAAAGTGGGCGGAATTCTTCGTCATGTGGCGGAAAATGGCTATCTTTGCATATTAAAAATCGATAATAACGACAATGGCAGATAATCAAAGCAGTTCGAGCAATTACTCAGCCAGTAATATTCAGGTGCTCGAAGGGTTAGAGGCAGTGCGCAAGCGCCCTGCAATGTACATTGGAGACATCAGCGAAAAGGGTCTCCATCACTTGGTCAACGAGACTGTCGACAACTCTATCGACGAGGCTATGGCCGGTTATTGCACCGAGATTGAGGTGACCATCAATGCCGACGAGAGCATCACGGTGGAGGACAATGGCCGTGGTATCCCCGTCGACGAGCATAAGAAGCTCCATAAGAGCGCCTTGGAGGTGGTAATGACCGTCCTTCATGCCGGTGGTAAGTTCGACAAGGGCAGCTACAAGGTGAGCGGTGGTCTTCACGGTGTGGGTGTGAGCTGCGTCAATGCCCTCTCTACGCACATGACGTCGCAGGTGTTCCGCGACGGTAAGATTTATCAGCAAGAGTACGAGAAGGGAAAGCCCCTTTATCCCGTCAAGGTGGTAGGCACCACTACCAAGCGGGGCACCCGGCAGCAGTTCTGGCCCGATCCCACCATCTTCACCACCACGCACTATCAGTGGGACATCATTGCCCGCCGTATGCGAGAGCTTGCCTATCTGAACGCTGGTATCAAGATTACGCTCACCGATATGCGCCCCGACCCCGAGACCGGTAAGGCCGGACGCCAGGAGGTGTTCCATGCCAAGGACGGACTGAAGGAGTTCGTGCGCTACGTCGACCGTCATCGCACCCACCTCTTCGACGATGTCATCTATCTGAAGACCGAGAAGCAGGGAGTGCCCATTGAGGTGGCCATCATGTACAATACCGACTACAATGAGAACCTCCACTCCTACGTCAACAATATCAACACCATAGAGGGTGGTACCCACGTCACCGGTTTCCGCATCGCCCTGACGCGCACCCTGAAGAATTATGCCGACAACGATCCGCAGATAAAGCGCGAGATAGAGAAGTCGAAGATAGAGATTGCCAGTGAAGACTTCCGCGAGGGTCTCACAGCCGTCATCTCCATCAAGGTGGCCGAACCCCAGTTCGAAGGTCAGACCAAGACCAAGCTGGGCAACAGCGAGGTTTCCGGCGCCGTGCAGCAGGCTGTCGGCGAGGCCCTCTCCAACTATTTGGAGGAGCATCCCAACGAGGCCAAGATGATTTGCAACAAAGTCATCCTGGCAGCCCAGGCCCGTGTAGCCGCCCGCAGAGCCCGCGAGAGCGTGCAGCGCAAGAACTTCATGAGCGGTGGCGGTCTGCCGGGTAAGCTGGCCGACTGCTCGCTCAAGGACCCCAAGGACACCGAGATTTTCCTTGTCGAGGGCGACTCGGCAGGTGGCTCGGCCAAGCAGGGCCGCGACCGCTTCCATCAGGCCATACTGCCCTTGCGCGGTAAGATTCTCAATGTGGAGAAGGTGCAGCGCCACCGTGTCTTCGAGGCCGAGTCGGTGATGAACATCATCCAGAGCATCGGTGTCAGGTTTGGTGTCGACGGCGAGGACGATTTCGAGGCCAACATCGACAAACTGCGCTACGACAAGATTATCATCATGACCGATGCCGATGTCGATGGCTCCCACATCGACACCCTCATCATGACGCTCTTCTTCCGCTACATGCCTAAGGTCATTGAGGAAGGCCATCTCTATATTGCCACTCCTCCCCTTTACAAGTGCACTTATAAGAAGGTGAGCGAATACTGCTACACCGACCAGCAGCGTCAGGCCTTCCTCGACAAGTACGGCCAGGGCACTGAGGACGGTAAGAATGGCATCCATACCCAACGCTACAAAGGTCTGGGTGAGATGAACCCACAGCAGCTTTGGGAGACCACCATGGATCCCAAGAACCGGTTGCTCAAGCAGGTCACCATTGAAAATGCGGCCGAGGCCGACGAAATCTTCTCCATGCTGATGGGTGACGACGTAGAACCGCGCCGTGAGTTCATCGAGGAGAATGCCACCTACGCCAATATCGACGCTTAATTAATAACCGGGCAAGCATCCCTATACGGGGGCTTGCCTTTTTCTTTCTCTTTATGAATAACAAAAACCTCAGAACCTTACCGATTCTCGCTGCCGCTCTGCTCTCAACCTGGCAGGCCCAGGCCGCGCAACAACCGCTGAAACTCTGGTACAAACAAGCTGCCACCGCTTTCGAGCAGGCTCTGCCTCTCGGCAACGGCAGGCTGGGCGCTACTGTGTATGGCGACGCCGATAATGATGTGATAGCTCTTAACGACCTCACGCTCTGGTCCGGGAAACCTTATGACCGCTCCTTGGGTACCGGCCAGAGTAAGTGGATACCCGTTATCCGTGAAGCCCTCTTCCGCGAGGACTATCGTGCTGCCGACTCACTGCAGCGCTTCGTGCAGGGACCTAACTCGGCTTATTACATGCCCCTCGGCTCGCTTTACATCAAGGACCTTTCCCTGGGTCAGGTGAAAGGCTATGAGCGTGAGCTCGACATCGACAGTGCCCTCTGCCGCGACCGTTATGAGCGAGCCGGAGTGACCTATCGCCGTGAATACCTCGTTTCCCATCCCGACGGACTCATTGCCATCCGCCTCACCGCGTCGCAGCCCGGCCGCCTGAACTTTGCCTTCACGCTCACCTCTCTGATTCCCCACCAGAGTAAGGCTGCCGGAGCGCGCATCACCATGGACGGCCATGCCGTGGGTGATCCTCAGGAGAGCACACACTTCCGTACTTATCTCAAGGTCGACCATCAGGGCGGCGACCTGCAGGCCTCCGACTCTACGCTGTGGCTGCGCGGTGCCACAGAGGCCATCCTCTATGTGGTGAATGCCACCAGCTACAATGGCTTCGACAAGCATCCCGTGAGACAGGGCGCACCCTACCAGCAACAGGCCGACGCTGCCATTGAGCGGGCCGGAGCCGACGGCTATGCCACCCTGCGCCAGCGCCATGTGGCCGACTATCGCAGTCTCTTTGCCCGGATGAGCCTCACTTTAGGAGCTCCCGACCCCAAGGCTAACACGCTGCCCACCGACAAGCAGCTGGAGAACTATGCCAAGAACCCCGGCAGCAATCATTATCTTGAGACCCTCTATGCTCAGTTCGGCCGCTATCTGCTCATCTCCTGCTCGCGCACTCCCGGTATCCCGGCCAACCTCCAGGGACTTTGGAACATTCACGTCAAGGCCCCATGGCGCAGCAACTACACAGTGAACATCAATCTTGAAGAGAACTATTGGCCCGCCGAGGTGTGTAATCTTGGTGAGCTCTGCCAGCCCCTCTTCGGTCTCATGGATAACCTCGCCGTGAACGGTCACTATGCCGCCCGCAACTATTACGGCATCAGCCGCGGCTGGTGCAGCAGTCATAACACCGATGCCTGGGCCATGGCCAATCCTGTCGGCGGCGAGCCGCAATGGGCCAACTGGAACATGGGCTTCGCCTGGCTCTCACAGCAGCTGTGGGAGCATTATTCCTTCACCATGGACAAGCAGTTCCTCCGCACGAAGGCCTATCCGCTGCTGAAGGGAGCCTCAGAGTTTATGTCAGACTGGCTCATTGACAATCCTAAAAAGCCGGGAGAGCTCATCACAGCGCCCAGTACGAGCCCTGAAAATGTCTACGTAGAGAATGGCTTTAGAGGTCAGACCTGCTATGGAGGAACGGCCGACTTGGCCATTGTCCGTGAGCTCTTCCGTAACACGCTGGCTGCAGCTAAGGTGTTAGGCATCAAGGATGCCTTCACCAAGGAAATAACCACCAAACTGGCCCGTCTGCATCCTTACACCATTGGCCATCTCGGCGACCTCAACGAATGGTATTACGACTGGGACGATGCCGACCCGCATCACCGTCATCAGAGCCATCTCATCGGCCTTTATCCGGGTCACCAGATAACCCCTGCCACTACACCCGAGCTTGCTGAGGCCTGTCGCAAGACCCTTGAGCAGAAAGGTGACCATAGCACGGGCTGGAGCACGGGCTGGCGCATCAACCTTTGGGCCCGTCTTGGCGATGGAGAGCATGCCTACAAGGTGTACAAGAATCTGCTCAACTATGTCAACCCCGATGCCCCCGAGAGCTATCACGGTGGTGGCGGTACCTATGCCAACCTCTTCGATGCCCATCCGCCTTTTCAGATTGACGGCAACTTTGGCGGCACTGCCGGCGTGTGCGAGATGCTTCTTCAGAGTAGTGGCGAAGGCTTCGTGAGTCTGTTGCCGGCTTTGCCCAAGGCTTGGAGCGAGGGCTCTGTGAGTGGCATTCGGGCCCGTGGCGGCTTCACTGTCGACATCGCCTGGAAGGATGGTAAGGTGACGCAGGCTTCGCTGAAGGGTCCGCGCCAGGCTGTGGTGATCGTGAAGTGCAACGGCCTTGTCAAGAAGATAAGGCTTGATAAACAGGGTAATGCTCGCATTTTATGAGGCTATTGCTGTTTTCCCTTTGTCTGCTGTTGTCGGCTGCTACCGGTGCCCAGTCCCTGAACATGCCCTGGGTGGCAAGCAGCGTGGCCGACAGTGCCTCGCAGGTGTGGTTTCGTAAGGGCTATCTCTTCAGAGGGAAACCCAGGCAGGCTTCTCTCACCGTAGTGACAACGGGCTATTTCGAACTCTATGTCAACGGCCGCAACGTGAGCACTCAGGTGCTCACGCCGCGCCGGGCTGCATTCGGTCGCGATGCGTTAGGCGTGACTTATGATGTGGAGCGCTTTCTTTCGCCCGACAGCAATGTGGTAGCTGTGCTCTATTCGCCGGCATCACCTTGTGCTACTCCTTATCAGGTAGCTGTCCAGTTTGCCGGTGTGGATGCCCGGGGCCATGCTTTCTGCGATGCGAGCGATGCCAGCTGGCTGTGCCGCCGTGCAAGGCGACGTGTGATTCCCGATGGCGGAGAAGAGGCTGAGGGAGGCTGGCCGCTGTCGTATTTCACGGGTAATGCCATCGACCAGGCGCTGTGGACACCTGCCACAGTGGCCCATGGTGCTGTGGAACCGTCGTTCCGCCTCTTGCCTGCGTCGGCCGACGGAATGAGGGTGGCCAGAATAATTAAGCCGGCCTTCTTCGATGTGGTGGGTGACAGCGTGGTCTACGATTTTGGTACGGCCTTTCAGGGCTGGGTGAGGGTTACGCTGCGTGATGCACGCGTAGGCGAGCAGGTGAATGTGGGTGGAATGGTGTATGTCTGTACGGGACAGATGGACGAGCAGGCATGCAGGAAGTTCACGCTTCCGGTCTGTCGTCGCGTGTGGATTTACGGTGATGCCCACTTCCGTAAATCGCAGATTCAGAATGTTGAAGGCCTCGTATTGGAACCCGCGGAGAGTGGCGGCATGTGGCCTTGGACTTGGTAATTGTCAAGTCAGCTTCAATTCCTTGGCCACCTCGCAGAGCTCATCGTACCAAGCCTTGCCAAAACGTCGGATGAGCGGTTCCTTGAGAAATTGATAGACACGTATTCCTTTTTTCTTTCCTTTCTTTACGGCTGCCTTGCAGATGTTCCAGCGGTGGTAGTTGATGCCGTAGAGTCCATGACCGAACGCCTTTTCGCGAATAGGGTAGAGCTCGCAGGAGATGGGCTTCCGCCAGTGGGTCTTTGCCTCACGGTAGGCACAGTCGAAGGCGCACAAGCAACAGTGACTCACGGGCGCCTCGCCGTTGTCTAAGTTGATGTCGCGGTAGCAAGTGAAGACACAGTCGCGCGAGCCGACGATGCTGGTCACCAGCTCGCCGTCGCGGTCGGTGTAGACCACGCCTTGCTTGTCGATGACGCTCTGGGCCGATGCGCTGAGGTCGGGCCACACCACGTCGAGCGCTTCCTCCATCTCAGCTATCTCGTCGAGCGTGACGGGAGCACCGGCATCGCCTTCAATGCAGCATTGCCCCTTGCACTGGCTGAGATCGCAGCAGAAATATTCCGTGAAGATATCAGGCGACACCAGTACGTCACCCACCTGAAAGATGTGTAATTGGTCGTTGCCCATAGAGATTACCACAGAATGGGTGCGATGCCTTTCGAGGTGAGGAAGGCATTGCAGCGTGAGAATTGATGATTGCCGAACCATCCGCCCCGATTGGCTGATAGGGGAGAGGGATGAACGGACTCCAGGATGAGATGGCGGCTGCGGTCGATGAAGGCGGCTTTGCTGCGGGCGTAGCTGCCCCAAAGCATGAAGACGAGATTCTCGCGGTCGCGGTTGAGTGCCTGGATGGCTGCATCGGTAAACTGGCTCCAGCCCAGGCGCTGGTGACTGTTGGCTTGGTGAGCGCGCACGGTGAGCGTGGCATTGAGCAGCAGCACGCCTTGGCGAGCCCAACGGGTGAGGTCGCCGCTGTGGGGCATGGGGGTGCCGAGGTCCATCTCGATTTCCTTGAAGATGTTGATGAGTGAGGGCGGCATGGCAATGCCTTCGGGCACCGAGAAGCTCAGCCCCATGGCTTGCCCCGGCTCATGATAGGGGTCCTGGCCGATAATCACCACCTTCACCTCGTCGAAGGGACACAGGTTGAAGGCGTTGAAGATGAGATGCCCCGGTGGGAAACAGGGATAGTGGAGGTATTCCTGACGTACGAGCTGGGTGAGGTTGACGAAATATTGCTTGTCGAATTCACTGCCGAGATGCTGTTTCCACGACTGTTCTATCTTGACATCCATGAGCCTTTCTGTTATTGATGATGATAGCCAACCTTTGAAGAAAAAACAAGGCCCGGGAGGCTGGGGCCTAAAAGACACTCTCCCCGCGGGTACCGGAGTGCGCCGCAGGGAGGGTGGAAGATAGCGATTACTTGTCGCTGATGAGGTTCTCGCCAGTCATGTCGGCGGGCTGCTCTAATCCCATAATATGGAGGATGGAAGGAGCAACGTCGGCCAGACGGCCGTCCTTCACCGTAGCGCTGTTGTTGTTGGTCACGTAGATGAAGGGCACGGGGTTGAGCGAGTGAGCCGTGTTGGGTGTTCCGTCGGGGTTGATGGCGTTGTCGGCATTGCCGTGGTCAGCAATGATGATGGCTTCATAATCGTTGGCCTTGGCGGTCTCGATGACATCGTGCACGCAGTGGTCAACAGCCCACACAGCCTTGGCAATGGCATTGTAGACACCCGTGTGGCCCACCATATCGCCATTGGCGAAGTTCACCACGATGAAGTCGTATTGCTGAGTCTTGATGGCACCGACGAGCTTGTCCTTCACCTCGTAGGCACTCATCTCGGGTTTCAGG
>ONMG01000231.1 GCA_900318855.1 uncultured Prevotella sp. | reverse complement strand
TGGCCTGAGCCATACTTAAAGTTGCCAAGTGTGTCCTTGCGCGAATAGGGCACGTAGACCGCTGTGACACCGGTGGATGACGATATGGGCGCACGGAAACCAATGAGCTGCTCATACTGTTCCTCGGTCCAGTCGTCGGTGCACGAAGTGAAGAGGCTTGAGAAAGCCAGGGCCAGAACGAGCACCCCTAAAGAATATACTGAAGTTTTCATATTTGTCTGTGGATAAAATAAATTAATCGTAGGTAGTCCAACCCGGTTCCTGGGTGAGCCGCTTGTTATGCTTGAGCTCAGCGTGAGAGATGGGCCAGAAGTACATCTTGGGTGCGAAGGTCGACTTGAGATAATAGCAGGGCACTACTTTATAGAAGTCGTCCTTGTGGTTGGCGTCCATGATGATGTTGAGTCCAAAGGTTTGCAGGCTCTCCTCGAGCTCGGCATCCTTCCAGCGGCGCAGGTCATAGTAGCGCTTGCCCTCGCCCATGAGCTCAATCATGCGCTCACGCTTGAGCTTGGTGCGGAAGAGGTCTTTGTTGGCGTAGGTGGCATCAGAATAGTCGGGCAGTCCGGCACGAATGCGCACGGGCTGTATGCCACGCTTCATCTCTTTTACATCGCGGCAGATGGTATAGGTGGTTGAGCCATCCCAAGAGGAAATCTGATAGCTCTGGTCGAGTTCGTTGAGCGCCTCGGCATAGAGCAGCAGGATGTCGGCATAGCGAATGGCAGGCTCGGCCTTGACACGGATATTGCCTGGATAATCAGAAGGATGAACCCATTTCTTGATGCCGATGCCGGTACGGAGCCAGAACTGCGTATTCATAAAGCCATTGCCACCGTTGCGATAGTAGAACACCTGTTCGTTGTGACGCTCGGTCTTCTGGAAGCCAAGGTAGTTCCATGTGCTACCGCTATAGGCCACCGATGCATAAAAACGGGGCTCACGACGTACATACTGCAGAGAGATGCCAATGGTGTTGGAACCATCGAGCTCGGGATAGGTTTTCGACCTCACATCGTCGCGGGTGGTGAAGCCCGTGAGGCGCGGGCGTGAATCGACGCGATTAGCGGGATAGAGGCCCGTATACTCGCTGTTCATGCCCGGACAGTCGGAGCCGTCGTTCATGTAGTAGGCGTCACACATCTTCTGCGTCATGCCATGGGTGTTCCAACCGCTGGCAGAAGAGCCGTCAGTAGGTGCCGAGCGTGGCATCTGATGAAGCGCCATAGCAGCGCAGTCGAAGCCCGGTGCTGCCTGGTCGACACGCGAGAAGATGAGTTCGGGATTCTCGTAGGCCGAGACGGCACCATCGAAGAGATCACGATAGGACTTCATAGGGTCGATGTTTTTCCACCCATTGGGCCAATTGTTCTCAGAGAATACCGGGTCGTAGGGCGGAGCCACTGTAGGACGTGCACTGGGACCATTGTCGACGCTGGTATAGGGGGTGTGATAAAGATCGTAGACACCCAGCTCGATGACGTCGCGGCAGGCGGCAGCCGCCTTGGCCCACTTGCTCTCGTCGTAGGTGGGTGAAAGCAGGCGGTTGCCCTGATCGTCGACGAAGGCCTTCGCGAAGTCGTCGTCGTTACCATTGGCCAGGGGGCTGGCAGCAAAGATGAGCGCGTAGGCACGTGTGGCCAGGCAAGCTCCCTTGGTGGGACGGGCCACATTATTAATATCGCGCTTGGTATATTGAATCTCCTTGGCAGCCTGAATCATCTCGTCGGAGATGAACTGAGCCACCTGCTCATAAGAACTGCGCGGAGTGGCAATCTCGTCGTAAGACTTATTATAGTCGACTCCCTCGACCGGCATGATGGGCACCGGCCCATAGCGGCGGAGCAGCAACCAATAGAAGTAGGCGCGTACAAAGCGGGCCTGACCTTTGTAGTCGAGCTTATCCTTGGCTGTGAGCTCAGGATTCTCGTCGACATGCTGGATGAACACCGTGGCCTGCTGAATGCCCTGATAGCAGTTGTTCCAGGCGTTGGTGAACTTGTTTTCATCGTAGTTGCCCATGTGGAAGTTGTTCCACGAAAGGTCGACACCCTCCTTGGTATCGTAGTCGATATCGCGGTCGCCGTAATACATATCGTCGTCGAAGCAATGCTGCGAGGTGCTGGAGTTCTTCGAACAGACGTCGGCATTCTCATTATTGAGGTAGGAATAGGCATGGGCAAGCCACTGCTCAGTGCGCGACTTGTCGGAGAAGACGGTCGTGATGGTGGTGCGGTCCTTGAAATACTTCTCGGAGTCGAGATAGTCGGAGCAGGATGTGAGCACCAAACCTGCGCCGACAGCCGCCATCAGGAATATATAGTGTCTCGTTTTCATTATTATAATAGGATTAAGTTCGTTAGAGATTAAGCGTTACACCGAAGGTCACCGACTTGGCAAGCGGATAGTTCTTGCCTTCGCCCTCTCCCACCTCGGGATCCCAGTATTTAAAGCTGGTCCAAGTGAGCAAGTTGGCGCCGGTGATATAGAATCGCACGTTGGAGAGGTGCATGGCGGTGACCCACATCTTGGGCAGCGTGTAACCGATATCGAGATTCTTCAAGCGCAGATACTTGCCGTCGCGCGTCCAATAGGTGGAGCCTTGCTGGTTGTTGGAATTGCCTCCATAGCTCAGGCGCGGATAGGATGCATTGGGGTTCTCGGTAGCGTAGGTTCCCGATATCTCGTGCGAAATCCAACGGTCGTCGGTGATACCCTTGAAGATGTTACCCCACTTGCCCTCGCTGAAAGCCAGCACGCTCTTGCCCCACATGCCGAGCGACACCTTGCCGTCGCCCTGGAAGAGCATGTTCACATCGAAGCCTTTCCACCTGGCTGAGAAACCAACACCGTAGATAAGGCATGGAATAGACGTGGCACCCAGCTTCACAACATCATTGCCGTCGACGACACCATCGCCGTTGACATCCTTATACTTGATGTCGCCGGGCTGCACAGTGCCGAACTGCTGCTTCGGGGAGTTGCGGATGTCGTCGTAATCCTTGAAGAGACCCAAGGCGATGAGTCCCATCTTCTGGCCCACGCGGCGTCCACGCTCGTATTGATAAGGATAGGTGTGGTTCTCTTCATCCTTCTCCAGAATGGTGTTCTTGGCGTAGGTGATATTTCCACGCACAGTGAGATCCACCTGACCGATCTTGTCGTGATAAGCAAAATGGCCATCGAAACCCTCATTCTTGGTTGCACCCACGTTGGCACTGGGTTTCAGACCCTGAAGACCGACAATCTGGGGGAGATAGTTACGCACCATATAGATGCCTGTACGCTTCTCATGGAAGTAGTCCATGGTGAGGCTGAACTTATTGTGGAAGAGCGAGAGGTCGATACCGGCATCGCGCTTCTTGGCTATTTCCCATGTGACATTGGCCGATGATATGGATGTGTAGGCTAACGAGCCATAGCTGTTGGGATAGGCATTGGAACCCCAGTTATAACCATTACCCATGCTACCGATGGTATAGAGGAAGGGGAAACGGGTGTTGCCTAAGTTATCGTTACCGACCTTACCGTCGGAATAGCGCACCTTGAACATATCCAACCACTCAAAATGTTTCTTCACCCACGGCTCCTCACCGATGTTCCAGGCCACTGACCAGGCAGGGAAGAATCCGTACTGATGGTGTCTGGCAAAATTCTCGGAGCCATTGTAACCGAAGTTCCAGTTGAAGAAGTAGCGCAGTGCATAGTTGTAGCTCACCTGTCCGGCCAGGTTCTGATTGCGCTTAGGAATAGAGTTCTTGATGTCGGAACCCAGATTCTGAGTGCTGATATTGGAGTCCTGCGTGTAGCGCACGGTGGCACCGACATTATGGACCTTGAAGAACTGACGGTCCCAATTGAGACGGGCCTCGAAGAACTCGCGGCGCGAACCCCAGTTGGACGAAGACTGGTGCATCTCCACCTTGTCGGAAATCTTCACCCAGTTGATGAGACCGGTGGCGGCATCACGTCCATTGGCATACCACATTTCAGGAGCACAGCGCTTCTGGATGGAGTTGCCATTATAAGTGTCGTAGCCAAAGCGTGCAGTGAGATGCAGGCCTTTGGTGATGAAGTCAAGATTCTGCTCGAGTGTGGCATTGGTCTGGATGTTGTTATTCCAGTCCTCATTGTATCCGCTCTGAGTGGCCTCCACCCAAGGATTGAGCCACTGATGGTCGTTGGCTCCCATACGGGCTGGCACGCGACCGTTGGAATAGAGCAGAGGAATGTAGAGCGGGTTGTAGCCGAAGAAGCTGTCCCAGGCTTGCTGGTCGCCCTCACCGGGGCTGTTGCGCTTTGTGAGCTCGCCCGTGACACCCAGCTGGAGCAAGGTGGAGGGGGTGAGGTTGATGTCCACGTTCAGACGGTAGTTCCAGCGATGGTAGTTGGCATTGGTGTTGTACTGGTCACGCAGTGTCTTGTCGGTCTTGTACATACCGTCGTCTTCGGTATAGGCAATAGAGGCATAGTAACGTGCAGTGCTACCACCGCCACTGAGATTGAGATTGGCACGGAAACTGGCGGCCGTATTCTTGAGCATCACCTTCTTCCAGTCGACATTGGGATAGATATCGGGGTCGAGGCCGCTCCTGATAAGTTCTATTTCCTGCGGAGTATAGGCCGTACCGATGTTGCGCGTCTGGTAGGCCTCGTTCATCAAGTTGGCATAGGTGACCCCATCGACAAATTCAGGTGTCCGGGTGCGACCGTTGATGGAGCCTTCAACCTTGCCGAAGACATGCACCTTGCCCTCCTTACCATGTTTAGTGGTGATGAGGATGACGCCATTGGCACCCTTGGAACCATAGATTGCGGTCTCGGATGCATCCTTAAGCACTGTGAACGACTCAATATCCTCGATATTCAAGTCATCGATATTGCTACGCTCAAAACCATCAACAAGAATGTAGGCCGAGTTGCTGGCTCCGAAGGTGGAGATACCGCGAACCCAGAACTCTGAGGTGCTCTTACCGGGCTGACCGGAGGTCTGCATGGCAATAATACCCGGCACGTTGCCCGCTAAAGTATTACTTATACTGGAGGTGGACTGGTGCTTGAGGTCTTCCATATTGACATTGGTAACGGCACCACTCACGGTGAGCTTCTTCTGGGTGCCGAGACCGGTGACCACCACTTCGTCGATAGCATTGACTTTCTCTTCCTTCATCTGGACGTTAATGGTCTTATTGTTGCCCTTGAAGAGCACTTCTACATTTTGATAACCGATGTAGGAGAAGACAAGCGTCTGATAAGGTTTCACCTTTATCTTATATACACCGTCCACATTGGTGATGCTTCCCAGGCTGGAGGCATCCTTGATGGTGACATTGACGCCAATGAGGGGTTCACCTTGGGCGTCGAGCACCTTACCGGTGACTTCCTCCTGCTGGGCCAACAGGTTGAGTGCAGAGCTCACAAGGAGCACTATCATCAATAGATATTTCTTCATAATTAAGTCGATAGTTATAGGTTATTTTTCCATCGAGATGGTACGAATCTCGCGGTTGCCACCGTCGAGGATATAGAAGGTGTTGGTCTGCTCATCGTAAGCGATTCCACCGGGATACTGGAAGCGGGCCTTCTTGCGCAGCTCACCATCCTCTTTTCCGGAGTCGCTGCCGTCCTGGGCATGCCCCTCTTCACCACGGCCTGCATAGGTAGTGAGCAGACCATCAGGGGTGAGCTTGCGGATGGCATGATTCTCCATATCACAGAAGTAGAAATCGTACTGATCGGAACGGTTTTCCTTCACATAGTCGGGATTCTTCACAAAGCATCCCTGATAGGGCTTGTGCATGCGTGCCGTGGTACCTACGCCATCATTCCAGCCTCTGCTACGATCGAGACCTGCAACGACATAAGCAGGAGCGAAGCGCTTGGTCTGCTCATTGTAGTCGGTACGAAGGATGTAGTGCTGGTTGACAACTACGATGTAAGCATACTTGCCAGACGGATGGATGAAAATCTTGAATTCCCAGTAAGTGTCCTGAATGGTGAAGAGCTCCTGGATAGCGTCGTCAATGCCTTTATGGTCGTCGTAGGCGGGTTTCCACACGCCACCATGATTGAGGGTATTGAAATAGGCATCCATATCCAGACGGAACACCTGGCCACGCTCAAAGGAATTGAAATAGAGCTCGCCATTAACAGGATGAATGCTGGCTCCATTGCACTGCTTATAGGCTGCGAGAAGCTGGAGGTCACAACTGTTGTCGAACACTCCCTGAGGATTGCGCTTCATTATCCACACCGACGGCGAACGGTTGCCCATATTGTCGCGGTCGGTGGAAATCACCATATACTGCCCATCGAGGGTGAAATCAATGGAGCGGAGACGGTTGGTACCAAAAGCGGTAGTGCTGATGACGGTACTCACGTTGCGCTTCTTTAAGTCAATGAGCTGAATGCCGACGCCACCATCATAAACACAATAGAGATGATTATGATTGAGCGGGTCAAAGTTCAGGCAGCCATCTCCGCGGAAACCGGAGCAGGTCTCGAAGGGACCATCGTGCCAACCTTGGTCGTCACGCTCGTTCCTATAGCCGCAAAGTGTACCTACTACCATCTTCCGCTGATAGTTGAACACATTTTCTGCCTTGGCGGTCTGAGTTCCACGGGCACTGTCACCAACAGTGACCTCTATCTCACCCGAGAAGGCCTTGTCGGGAACGAAGCAGTAGAGCTCCTTGTTCTCAACACTAATCAAGGGGGCGGGCTTGCCGCCGATGCTCACTCTTACAAGAGAGGTGTCGTTGCCGAAGTTGTCACCAAAAAGTATCAACTTCTGTCCCTGCGCACCTTCATGAGGCGTGAAGTCGCTGATAGTCACCGGCTTCGAAGGGTCGTAGGCAACGGTCTTCTTCACGCCAATGAAGTCCTCGATACTGGAAGAACTGTCACATCCTACTACAAGCAGAAGCAACATTCCTGCACAAAGAACACTCCATGTGGAATTCCATAGTTGTCGTACTTCTTTCATGTCTGATTAAGTTTACTATTAATACCGAACGAGTTCGGCTAAAGGGTAATTTGATGAATGCAATATGTTTTTAGTTGATGATGTCGGAATTTTAATGACATTAAGATAACCTTCTTACCGAATGGGCAAGAGGTTAGCCAAGTAGGGAGGCGGATAGAATTTACCGGCCCTCCATAGGGAATACATGTTTAAAGTCATAGCTCTTATTTGGTTACAGGTAAAACGAAACGCGAAAGGCTGAGCCATCTCTGCTATTAGGTCCTACGTGTTGGTTTAACACGCACAAAGATACATTAAGATAGGTGAAGGATAAAGAATATTAAGCTAAAAGGTGTTAACGGCAAGGAATTTAACATTGGGTCTCTAAGAATCAAAACCCATAGAGCTGTAAAAGTATGGTGGGCAAAGAAAACCTTGTGGCCATGAAGGAAGGACAACAACGACAAGGATGAAGAAATAAGGCAACAAGGATAGAAGGTCGACTAATCCTAAAAATGCCAACCAGCACCAAGCATCAGATGGTTGGGATAACGGAAATCATGCAGAGAATAGCCGATATGAAGGAAGAGATGACGCGTCAAATCAAGCTTCAAGGCCAATAGCTGATACCAGGCCTTCAGATCGCCACTCTCAACTAAAAGGTTACGCCCCACACCAACATTAATGCAAAAGAACGGCATGCGAAACTCGGCTCTCGCCGAAAGGCCCAATGCCATTTGGCGCCAGGCAGAAACCGGCTGCACAACGCCAGGTTCTTCGTCCCCATCTCTTGCAGGCGCATACTCCACATTCGCACTACGATCATAGACACCATCGACAGATGGACCAAAACTGAGCCAATAATTAGCATGATAAAGAGGATTGACACAGAAACCTGCAACTCCGAATTTACCGGGCAAGGCTTCTGGCACCCCATTATTATTATAGCCTAAACTACGGTAAGCACCATAGGCAAGGAGGTCAACTCCCCACTTTCGTTGAAACTTTGGCAATGCTGAAATCGGGAACCGGTCGGCATCTTGCCGATGAATATAATAGGCAAAACTGGCGCGCGCACCAAGAACATTTAGCCCAGCATTGGGAATTGTCGTATTGCCATTAGAAAAATGAATCATAGAGACACCGGCATTAAAATCAAGAGTTCTCGAAATACGCCAGCGCAAATAGAAATCAGCATCAATATAGGCAGTAACGCGAGAGCCGATGACTCGATTGTCAGCATTATTAACCTTGTCAAAAGGATGCCAGCCAAACGTAAGACCAAGGTTCCATTCATAATTAAGGGATAAAACTCTACTCAGCCTTTTTATACGGGCTCCTTGAAATACAAAGACAGACCACGGATGTCCTAACTGCCAATTAAAATCGTGAAAGGCTATGCCCACACCTTGATAAGAATCCCGATAGATATGAGCAATGAGTGATGTTTCTGATAACTGGAAGGCATATTTGGCTCTGAATGAGAAGGCGTGATTCATAGTCCTTCCCTCGATATTGCCTCCTCTTAGATACTGATTGGTATGCAATATGGCAGCAGGTACTACATCCAATTCAAAACGGTGTCCAAGCCCCCCATCACGCAAGATAGCAACTGGGGAAAGGGATCCTGCCGTAAAGGGGACCGAATCAGAAGGGCATCTAATAACTGAATCGAGAGTCAGACAAGTAGCACCAATACCTCTACTACTCAAAACCACAAAGAGCAGCAAAAGGAAATAAAAGCGTACAAGGTTAACTTTCAAAGGCATCAGAAATAGGAGGGCTGCTGCTCAACGATAGAACAGCAACCCGAATTATTCAATAATGATTACTTAATCCCAAGAGCCTGCTTGGCAGTAGCATTCTCAGGATCAAGCTCGAGAACCTTATGCCAATAACCGTCTGACGTGCTCTTATCATTCTTAAGCAGATAGTAATAACCTAAGTAACGATAGCACTCTACAAGGCGTGACTTATCACTGTCGGACTTCTGCGACTTGGCATTAATCAACTCAGCCAGCTTTTCATAATGAGGCTTTGCCAGACCAAGCTTAGTGTCAGGGTCCATACTATAAGCAATGTGAGCACGATTATAGGTAGCTACATCTGCCACACTCGGGAATTTATCGGCTATCTGTCCCCAAATCTCATCCGCCTTCTTCAGTGCCTCATCCTTTTCTGTACCTTTCAAGGATTCTGCATGCTTCTGATACATCGAGGCAAGATTGCCTAAATCATAGGCAGTAATCTCTTTCAAGCTCTTAAGGTACTTATCGTATGCAGCAGTTGCATTGACAAGATCTCCCTTGCTTTCGTATGCAGTTGCTATATTCTTCAGAGCATCACTCTTGTCCTGCTCATTGTCGGTGTTGAGTTCATAACTCTTGTTGAACATGGCAATAGCATTGTCATAGTCATTCTTGCCCATATAAGCATAACCGTAATAGAGGTAGTCACTCTCGGTTATCTTGGCGTTCTCCGACTGATTGAAGAGCTTATCAGCATAAGAAAGCGCCTCGTCAAAACGCTTAAGGTTGGTAAGGTCAAAGAAAGCAATACGGTTGAGAGCAGGACTCTTTGGATACTTCTGCAAAGCACCACTTGCTACTTGCAAGCTATTTGAAAAGTCTCCCTGAAGAAAATAATCCAAAGCGAAGTTTACAATCTGAGCCTCTGTCATCTTGCTAGGATCAACCTTCTTGTAATACTCAACGGCCTTATCAATCTTGTTTGCATTCTGATAGATATCAGCCATGATGATGTCAACAGGATAACCGGGGACTTGTTTACGTAGTTCCTCTAATTTGGCAGCGGCTGAAGACGGACTGACTTTACTGTACGCCAGGGCATACCGACGATAGCCCTCTGGATTCTTAGGATCCATCATCGTTGCCTGATTGTACCATGATGCAGCTTCACCACCATTATCTTTGGCTGCTTGAATGTCTCCACAGAGAATATAAGCCTCGCCGTAATGATTATCACGCTTCAAGGCTAAGTCAGCGTACTTCTGAGCATTCACTGTATCCTTTACATCAAGATAAGCCCGCCCAATCGCTGTGATAACGTCGACATTCTTTTTATTCAACTTAAAGATGTCGTTCACTTGCTTCTGTGTGTCAGCACCCTTTGCCTTAATAATCTTCGATACTTGATCGATTACGGCTTTGTGGTCTTCCTGAGCCACAGCGGAAACACTGAATCCTACCATCAGTGCTCCAATCATAACATATTGAATAGTTTTCATATTCCTATCGATTGATTTAACCTTATTCGTTTTTATAGTAGACGAGCTTCGCAACAGAATGTTATGCTATTGACTTACGTTAACATTCCGGATGGTAATATCTCCCCTAACCGGCAGCAACCCAGACTTAAGAATAATGAGTTGCCCTTTAGGAGAGGCAATGAAATTGGCAAATCCCCATGGCAACCCATTAATCGGGTCATTTAGCAAAGCATAAATCGTACGTGCAAGGGGATAGTTACCATTATATATATAGTACTGATACGGTTTCCAGCTGTTTGCAGGTGTTGCCTTATGCATACGGGTTACCGACATCACACGAATATTCCTGTTAAAAGTAAGGTTTGTCGAATCTCCCTTATCATTGAGCCAATTACTACCTATGATGCCTATAGCATTAGGTGTATGCTCAACATAAGATATGACTTCGGCCGTCTTATTCGTTGCCACAACATTCGGGCTCACAATAGCATGTCCACCAAGGATACTGTCCTCTGCAAAATGGACTGCACTTGACTTACGATTGTCGAAGACAAGGATAATTTGTCCACGCTTCGAACCCGGATAAACATCACTCCAACGCTTTGCCTTGCCTAATAGAATATTACGTACATCATCAACACTAATACAAGTGTCCGGATTTTGCTTATTCACAATGAGAGCAAGAGCATCATAAGCAATGGGGAGAGCATGAGGCATAAAACGACGTTCCTGAAGGTTTTTCAACTCAGCCGCCTTAAAGTTACGAGCAGTGAACATTAGGCAGATTTTACCCTTGAGCAACATGTTTATGCCATCGGACTCATTAGTATAAATAGGTTTGACTTTAGCCTGTGTATAAATAGATTCAAAAACTTCCTTTTCCTCTTCCACAATAGGACTAAAGCTCTCATCTGAGGCAAAACTAATTACCCCAGATGAGTAGGTGTCAGTTCTACCGCCCTTGTGCTTCGGCTTGCCGCACGAAGACACAAGGACAGTAGATAGTGTTAATCCTAATACAAATATATAGGATAGATTCTTCATTTGCAAATCAGTTCTGAAGTCTGAAGACGACAGGTACATTGTATTTCACACGCACCGTTGCACCGTTCTGTTTACCCGGTGTCCAACGTGGCATGCCTCTCACAACGCGCAAAGCCTCCTTGTCAAGCGATGGGTCAACGGACTTAGCCACTTTAACGTCAGTCACAGATCCGTCTTTCTCAACGACGAATGAAATAGTAACACGACCCTGAACGCCATTCTCCTGAGCAACGACAGGATAGTGCACGTTGTCATGGAGATACTTATTGAGTGCGCCCATACCACCAGGGAAAGAAGGCATCTCCTCGACGATATCGAAGACCTTATTCTCTTCCTCATGCTTAGGCTGTTCAACAGGCTGTGCGATGACTTCCTTAGCTTTAAGAATTTCACCGTTAGCGTCGTCATTACCCTTTACATCAAAGCCACCAATGGCAGCCTTGTTATTCATCAGCTGATCCTGAGTCTTGAGCTCATCTTCAGGTTTCACCTCGTTATCTTTTTTAATAACAGGGGCTGTAAACTTGACAGAGCTCTTAACACGCTCAACAACCTTTTCTGGTTCTTCAACCTTAATTTGCTTCTTCACCTGAGCCTGCTTTTTGGGCTGGTTCAAGGCGGAGATCTCGGTAACCTGAGTTGCTGCTACTTTAGCTTTAGCATCTACAATATGCTTCAGTGCCATACCGGCGAATGCAAGAGCAGCAAGAGCGGCGACCACAATGATTGAAATGATGTTACGCTTGCTCGTTCCCTTGCGGAGCTTATAGGCTCCGTAGTTTTGGTTACGGCCTTCGAAAACCAAATCAACCCAATTGTTTTCAATCAAATCAATTTTTGCCATTTTCTCTTAGCTTAAAATCGTTCATATTATGCCGAGAGATTACATCGGGACACCAGCCTTCTTGAGAAGGGCTGCATCCTGAGGATTAATCTTATCGAGCACATACTTACCTATGCTGCAAATCTGCATCTCGTCGAGAGCGTCTATTACATTCTTGTACTTAGCATCGTCAGTAGCCTTGATAATGACGGTCATCGTCTGGATATGTTGTCCATCAATATCACCGCCCTTAATCTTCGACAACTCAGCATTATATACGGAATCCGTATACTTCTTAGGATTAGAGAGCTTCTTCTTGTCAAGTGCAGCCTTGGCAGCCATTACCTGCTGAACAGGCGTGGTACCATCCTCTGTCACATGCGTAAGCAACACTTTCCTAATTCCATCCTTGCCCCAAGTAGTCTTTTTCAAGCAACTGGGATCATCCTTAACCTGTCCTGCCACGTAGTAGATTTGGTCATTGCCTACAGCGTAGATAGTGATGGTATAGGAAGCCTTCGTTACCGAGCGATCCTGATCCTTGAGGTTTTTATCGTTACTCGGCATACTCAACTCCATAGTCTGTGGCTTAGCCAAAGAAGTACAGAGCATAAAGAATGTGATAAGAAGCATCATCATATCCACCATAGGCGTAAAGTCTACTCGGACATTGATCTTCTTCTGTCTACTTGCTTTCTGCTTCATTATTTATCCTCCTCCAGCTTTTTGTATGAAGTGATCAGATAGTAACGGTTCTCATTCATATCCTGAAGTTCCGACATGACCTTCTTAATCACCTTGTAAGGAGTATTCTGGTCAGCCTTAATAGCAAGCTTGATATCAGGATTCACCTGCCGGGCTTGCTCAACCCAGAGTTGAAATTCGCTCTTACCCAACTTACCATTAGTGTCGATACTGTCAGTAGGGATACCTTGAGTCTTGATAGCATTACTCATCTCTGTTGTACCGAGATTCAGATAAGCTGACAATTTCTCCATAGGCACTCCCCACATAGGATCCTTTTGGAACTTCTTCTCCTGCTCAGCGCTGAGCTGGACACCAAACTGACCGGTCATGCCCGAGAGCACATCCATCATTTGTGCCTGGTTGTCCATGCTCATAAACACCTTGCCTTGGTTATCGACAAGGATGTTGAGCACATCCTTTTCTGGAACTTTAATCTCCGAGACCGACTGTGGTGTCACTACCTTTACTGGCTCATTCTTCACGAACGTAGACGTCAACATGAAGAAGGTCAGAAGGAGCACCATCACGTCAGACATAGGAGTCATATCGATCCAGACGTCCTTCTTCTTAATTTTTACTTTACCCATAGCGATAAGATATTAAAGGGTTAGCAAAAATTAAGCGTCTGCGTGATTGGCTTCGAAAGTCTGTGCAATTGTATAACCAACCTCGTCAAGCGCATATGTAAGCTTGTCAATCCTGTTTGTGAAGTAGTTATAGGAAACTACAGCGCACCAAGAAGTCAAGATACCGAATGCAGTATTAATAAGAGCCTCAGAAATACCAGTTGACAGCTGCAGAGAGTCACCACCACCACCGGCAGCAAGAGCGGCGAATGAACGGATCATACCGGTCACAGTACCGAGAAGTCCGGTCAGTGTACCGAGAGTAACGATTGTAGCGATGATAGGCAGGTTCATCTGCAGGGTAGGCATCTCGAGCTGAGTAGCCTCCTCATGAGCCTGCTCAATCTTAGCGACCTTCTGAGCCACCTTCACCTTAGCGGTAGAAGCATCCTCAGCCTCATAAGCGTTGATGGATGCCAGCACAACATTAGCCACAGAGCCACCCATCTTGTCGCAAGCGCTCTTAGCCTCTTCCCACTTCTGCTCCTTGACAAGCTGCTTCACGTTAGCAACAAACTTCACCAAAGAAGTCTTGCCGAATGCGGTGCGAAGAGCAAGATAACGCTCTACGGAAAGGCAGATAACAGTCAGCAACAGTGTGTGGATAACAGGCACAACGTAACCACCTTTGTAGATAGTACCCATAAGGTTACCGTTGAGCACTGCACCTGTAGGATCGTTGTTGACAAAGTTTTCAGGAGCACCAAGGATGTACTTGAAGATAAGTACAGCTGCTACGAAACATACTACAATAATCCAGAATGCATTTCTGATGCCCTGGAAGCCCTGTTTCTTCTTAGGGCTGGCGTTTTGAACTTTAGTTGCCATAATTTGAATTTTAAAGTAAGTTATAAATAAATTTAAGTTGATATATGCTTTGTTTTTCTCTTCTTTCGCCGCAAACATCAGCCCACGGCTCCATCAGATTCTCAGTTATGACATCGCAAAGATAAGCAATTTATGAGTAACAGCGATACTAATTAAGATGTTTTAACGACCGTTTCTGTGTTAAAAGTTGCTTACCATGTAACATCATTTCGTGCGACTATCTTAGTGGAGGTCTAACAGACAAGCTTTTATACGTTTCAAAGCCTCCTTTATGTTCTCCTCGCTGGTTGCGTAGCTCATTCTGAAACATTCCGGGTCGCCAAAGGCATCACCGCCAACAGTAGCCACATGCCCCACTTCGAGCAGATAGAGTGCGAAGTCCGTTGAATTCTTTATCACCCGTGTTCCGTCAGTCTTACCGAAGTAACTACTGCACTTAGGGAACAGATAGAAAGCCCCCTGCGGCACATTGACTTCGAGGCCGGGAATATCCTTAGCCAAGGCCACGATGAGGTCGCGCCTATGCTCAAAAGCCTTGCGCATCTCCTCTACACACTCTTGGTTTCCCGTATAAGCCTCCAAAGCTGCCATCTGGCTGACGTCGCAGGTGCCACTTGTATACTGGCCTTGCAACTTATTCATGCCCTTGATTATCCATTCAGGTGCAGCGGCCCAGCCGAGGCGCCACCCAGTCATCGCATAAGCCTTCGACACACCATTGCAGACGATAGTCCGCTCTTTCATGCCATCAAACTGAGCAATACTCTCGTGATGGCCGACGTAATTGATATGCTCATAGATTTCATCAGCCAGCACAAAAACATCGTCGTGCTTCCTCAACACCGCTGCAAGTTCAGAGAGCTCCTCTTTTGAATAGACACTTCCTGTGGGATTGCTGGGTGAGCAGAGTATCAGCATCTTAGTCTTTGGCGTGATAGCCTTCTCCAACTGCTCTGCTGTAATCTTGAAATTCTGGCTGAAGCCGGCATTAATAATGATAGGTGTTCCTCCTGCCAGCTTTACCATCTGCGGATAGCTCACCCAGTAAGGAGCAGGAATAATCACCTCATCACCGGGATTAACCAAAGCCAGGATGGTATTGCACACACACTGCTTTCCTCCTGTACCCACGATAATCTCTTGGAAAGTGTAGCTAAGGCCGTTCTCACGCGCCAGCTTCTCGGCAATGGCCTTCCTCAACTCAGCATAGCCAGGAACCGGAGAATACTTAGAATAGTTATCATCTATAGCCTTCTTTCCTGCATTCTTGATGGATTGAGGAGTCATAAAATCAGGCTCACCGACACTCATATTAATAACATCGATTCCTTGAGCCCTCATTTCATTACTCTTCTGCGACATAGCGAGAGTCGCCGAGGGGGCAAGCCTATTCAGTCGATCTGAGAGTTGCTTCATATCATCCAAGATTGATTAACTGCTGCAAAATTACTTCTTTTTTCTCAAAACAGCATCGAGATGCCACAATATTTACCTTAAAGTTATGAATTGTTACACCTATGCATTACCTACACCATCACTTCAAGTGAAGTTTATGCCCCATGCGGTCACGCTTTGTTTTGAGATAACGCATATTATAAAGATTCGGCGTCACCTCAATCGGCACTATACCAGCGATTTCGAGTCCATAAGCTTCAAGGCCCACACGCTTCACAGGGTTGTTGGTCAGCAGTCTCATCTTATGCACTCCTAAATGCCGCAGCATCTGTGCACCGCATCCATAATCCCGCTCATCGGGTTTAAAACCGAGGTGCACATTGGCATCCACCGTGTCGTAACCCTCCTCCTGCAGCTTGTATGCGGCAATCTTATTCATCAGTCCGATGCCCCTACCCTCCTGCTGCATATAGATGAGCACACCTTTACCAGCCCTGTCAATCATCTGCATCGCTTTATGCAATTGCTCACCGCAGTCACAGCGCATACTGCCCAGGATGTCTCCCGTAGCACACGAGGAATGCACCCTCACGAGGATAGGCTCGTCTTCCTCCCACGTACCCTTCACCAGGGCCATATGCTCAAGCCCATTACTCTGCTGACGGAACGGAATCAGTCGGAAATGCCCGTAGGCGGTGGGCATATCCACCTCTTCTCCCACCTCAATAATTGACTCACGCTTCAGCCTATAGGCAATAAGGTCTTTAATCGTGATGATTCGTATTCCCCACTCGCGGGCATATTCCTGCAGTTGTGGCATACGGGCCATAGACCCATCCTCATTCATGATTTCCATCAAAGCTCCGGCTGGATAGAGACCAGCCAACTTGCAGAGGTCAACGGCGGCCTCAGTATGTCCACTACGGCGAAGCACGCCATTATCCTGGGCATAGAGAGGGTTGATATGCCCCGGCCGGCCAAAAGTCTGTGGCGTGGAAGCAGGGTCGGCAAGCGCCCGAATCGTGGCGGCTCTGTCGTGGGCCGACACACCCGTGGAGCAGCCCTCCAGCTTATCTACCGTAATGGTGAAAGGGGTACCCAACATGGATGTATTGTCCGAGACCTGATGCGGCAAATCGAGCTCTTCGCAGCGCGATATCGTGATGGGAGCACAGAGCACCCCACGGGCATTCTTCAGCATGAAGTTCACCTTCTCCGGAGTTATCATCTCGGCAGCCGTGATGAGATCGCCCTCATTCTCACGGTCCTCATCATCCACTACAATGACGAACTTACCTTCTTTGAAGTCCTTCACTGCATCCTCTATATTACTCATTTTGAATTCACTCATACAATATATTCCTCCTGTTTATTATCGTTTCCTTTACCTTATTATATATATAGCAATTTACAGCTGTCTCAGTTGTCGTTTTCCTGCCACTTCCTCGATATGTCCTATAATCTCCTCGCTCACCGAGATGATGGTCCTCAAGTCCCGGAGCAGACGCACACGGAAACTCCACATGCGGAAATAGAAGAACAGGCCGACGGGTACGATAACAGCCGCCGTGATGTTCATCCATTTGCGCTCAAAGGGCCGCGTATGAGCTTTGACGGCCAGGACAGGATACTTGTTGATGGCTGTCAAAACAATTTTATCACGCGTGTTCCCCAAATCCTTGATAACAGCTTCCAGCTCACTGTTGATGCGCTCTACATCATGGTCGGGGTGATATTTGAAGAATACCTTCACCGGATGAGGAGCCTTGCGCAGATGATGCCGCAGCGAATAAGCTTGAGCCTCAGCCACTATTTGTCTGAGCTTTGCGGCGTCGTCCAGATAATTCGGATCCTGGATGATCACCTCCTTACCCTGTATACTTCGTTTAACCCTCAATCCCAGCATCTTGCGGAAGAGCTCCACCCACTGGTCAAAGTTGAACACCACAGAGTCATTGTTCGCCTTATAGGTGACGAATGCCGCCAAAGGAGTCAGCACGGCCGGTGCCAGACCCTTGCCGAAAGCTATCGTCCACATACCCATGCGCGCCATGCGATAGCCCGTGTTGTCGAGAATGAAGTAGATGATGAACACCAGCACCGAGGTGATGACGGGCACGCCCAAGCCGCCTTTCCGGATGATGGCACCTAAAGGAGCGCCGATAAAGAAGAAGATGAGGCAGGTGAGCGCAAGCGTAAACTTGTTTATCATCTCTATCTTGTGCTCCCTGATATAGCGGTCTCCATCCGAGGTGACAAGACTCTTAAAGTCGAGGTCGCTCACCTGTGTCTGCGCCTCATTCAGCGCCGAATTGAGAACTCTCAGTTTAGCCTCTGCCGACAGCTTCGAATACACCGAGTCAATGTTGTAGTTTGACTTCAAGGCAGCTTGGACATCACGCAGCGAATCGCGTTTTGTCGTGGTTGGCAGTGCATAGATGCTGCGCTGGGCATCCGTATAGAAGGCATGACCAATACTGTCGTACACATGGTTGAGCGAATCGATACCCAAGGTGAGCTGTGAGAGGCTCTTGGTCTTGGCATTACTCGATATTGACGAGGCATCGGCAAGACTGAATTCTCCATCGAAATCGATGAGTATCCGTTTGGCGGCAAAGCTTTCACGTCGATAGGGTACGGCGGCGCTACTGCCCAACTGCTGCGACTCCATGTTTTCAAACCACTCACCGCTCCACAAGTTCACCAGCAGGTGTTTCTTCTCAGCCGTCGACTGTATCATGCCCGAGTCAGCAAGAATGATGGCCTGGTCCTCATAGCTCCCGGTCATCCTGTAAATCATGATGCCATAGAGCTTACCGGTCTTCATGTCCTTCTTCTGCACATAGATGTTACTGTTGGGGATACCGTCGTAAAACACGCCCTCAGGAATCTCCAGTTCCGGACTCTTCTGCTTCATTGAGATAAAGAGCTGCATGATTTTCATGTTGGCATGAGGGGCCACCTGGTTCTGAAAATAGAAGGAGAGCAAACCTGCCAACAGCGAGAGCACCATCAGTGAGCGCATCGACCTGAGCAGTGAGATGCCGGCAGCCTTGATTGCAGTCAGCTCGCTCGACTCTCCCAGATTTCCGTAGGCAATGAGTGAGGAGAGCAGAATGGCCAATGGCAATGCCTGGGGCACAAGCATCAGTCCCATGTACCAGAAAAACTGACCGAGCACCTCCATTGACAGTCCTTTGCCTATGAGCCTATCGACATACTGCCACAGGAACTGCATCATCAGCACAAACTGGCAGATGAGGAAGGTGCCGATAAAGAGCACCCCGAACTGCTTGGAAATGAATAAATCTAACTTCTTTATCCTAATCATTGATGCCGGCCACAAAGACCTACCGCTATTGCACGTGCAAAATTAGCACAAAAATATCACAATCTCCCTGCTTTTCTCCTCTTTTTATTGGTAGCGCCGTCCAATCAGCATTTGCACGCCTATTCATCCCGCTCCAGGGAGCTGTCTGACTGCCGGTTCATCACTTTGCCCACACACGACGTCACGGGGGCTCAATAGGTAATGCTTCCTGTAGGGCAAGGTCACCTGTCGTCTTCCGCATCCACCCTTTCCCCCACCCACCGCCAACCACAGGCATTTTCCGTCCATTCTATTACAAAACCATTAAATTAGGGGGTGACGCCCGGGCCAAACTTTGTAATGATTACAAATTTATCATCATTTGCTTGCACAATTCAAGAACTATAGCTAACTTTGTGGCGCAATGAAGAAACGACTGTCCATAATCATGACCTCACTGGCCGTTATGCTCACCATGATGGCAGTAGGAATCCATCATCACCACCACGGTGAGATGATGTGCCTGCTGCCGCAAGAGTTGGCCACGGGTTTTGACCATCAGGGCAAAGGACAGGACGACATGGAGACCTCCGACCACTCGCAGCGCTTTTTGGCTGCCGACTGGGTGAAGATAGCTGCGCCCATGATGCAACAGGCTGACGTCTTCCATGGCAGCATCCCCACCCTCGCAGCCGTTTTGCCCACGTCTCACGGCGGGGTCTTTGCCGTCCCCTCTACATTTGTAGGCCATTCTGGCTACCCCCACCTCATCCATTCATGGATAACGCATAGTCTTGGCTTTAGGGCGCCCCCTGCCTGCTAAGACTGCACCCTGCCTCTTTACTGCCTTTTCACAGTGAGTCTCCGTCATCATCTCATTAGGTTGACGGAGGGAGGACAGCGTGTATACCAACCCTATCACTTTACCCACCTCATTTCTTACAATCATGATCAAGAAAATTATCGACTATTCCATCAGCCACAAACTGGTGGTGTGTTTCCTCGTCATAGCCATCATAGCAGGAGGCCTTTGGGCCATGCGCACCATCAGTGTCGACTCCACTCCCGACATCACCAACAACCAGGTGCAGGTCATCACGGTGTCGCAAAACCTTTCTACTGCCGACATCGAGCAGTTCATCACCTATCCGGTGGAGATGGCCATGGCCAATCTTCCCGGTGTTATTGACGTGCGCAGTGTCTCCCGTTTCGGACTGTCGCTCGTCACCGTGGTCTTCCGCGACAACATGGGTACCTATCTGCCCCGACAGCTCGTCCAGGAGAAGCTGAGCGCCGTGAAGGAGGAAATTCCCAATGGCATGGGCACTCCCGAGATGGGTCCCATCACCACAGGCCTTGGCGAAATTTATCTCTATAGCTTGGAGGCCGACACCTCGCTCTACACACCTCAGCAGCTACGCACCATACAGGACTGGACCGTGCGCCGCCAGCTTTCCATGATACCCGGCGTAGTGGAAGTCAACTCCATGGGCGGCAGTATCAAGCAGTACGAGGTGGCCTTCTCACCCGATAGGCTGAATGCTGCCGGAGTCAGCATCAGCGAGCTCTACGACGCACTTGAAAAGAACAACGCCAACACGGGCGGTGCCTACATTGAGAAGGACCATCAGAGTCACTTTATCCGCGGCGAGGGCATCGTCAAATCGGTCGACGACATCCGCTCCATCGTCGTGAAAAACGGGACCGGCGGCACTCCTATCACCGTGGCCGATGTGGCCGACGACGTGCGCTATGGCCAGCAGGTACGCTACGGAGCCTTCACCCAGGATGGTCATGAAGCCGTGGGCGGCGCCATCATGATGCTCAAGGGAGCCAACAGCAGCAAGGTCATCGACGACGTGAAACAGCGTGTGGCCCAAGTGCAACGCACCCTGCCCCCGGGTGTCACCATCAAACCTTTCCTCGACCGTTCGGAGCTCATCCAGCGCACCACCTCCACCATAGCGCGCAATCTCATCGAAGGTGCCCTCATCGTCGTCTTTGTGCTGGTGCTCCTCCTGGGCAGCATCCGCGGTGGCCTCATCACGGCCTCGCTCATTCCGCTGTCACTGCTCTTCGCCTTCATCCTCATGCGCCTCACGGGCGTTTGGGCCAACCTGATGAGCTTGGGGGCCATCGACTTTGGCATCATCGTCGACGGAGCCGTCATCATCGTCGAGGGCACCGTACACGAACTGGAACGCTATCTGCGTTCAGGCGGTAACAGTCAGCGAGGCATCACCGCCACCACCGTAGAGCGCCTCACCGGCAAAGCCGCCGGCAGCATGATGCACTCCGCCTTCTTCGGTCAGGTCATCATCCTCCTGGTGTTCACCCCCATCCTCTTCCTCTCCGGTGTCAGCGGCAAGATGTTCCAGCCCATGGCCTTCACCTTCGCTTACGCCTTGGCCGGAGCCATTCTGCTCTGTCTCACCTACGTTCCCATGATGACGGCCGTGCTCAACAGTCCCACCGTGAGCAGCTGGCAGTGGCTGCGCCGCGCCGAGGCTCTCACGGGCAAGGTGAGCCACTGGCTGATGGAGCTCTGCTACATCATGTACCGTCCGGCCCTGCGGTTTTCGCTCAAGCATAAGATGACGGTAGTGGCGCTCACCCTGAGTGTCTTTGCCGGCACCGTGGTCATCTTCCAGCGCATGGGCGGCGAGTTCATCCCCAGCCTAGACGAAGGTGACATCGCCTTTCAGCTCTTCCTGCGGCCCGGGAGCTCGCTCACCGAGACCATAGAGCGTGAGACCGAAGTGGAGCGGGTGCTGCTCAAAGAGTTTCCCGAGGTAAAGACAGCCTGCGGACGCATTGGCGTGTCGGCAGTGCCCAACGACCCCATGGGCATGGATTTCACCGACAGCTTCATCATCCTTGAGAAGGACCGCAGCAAGTGGAAGACAGCCAAGAACAAGAAGGAGCTGCTGGCCAAGATTGAAGCCCGCCTCGCCCAGATTCCCGGCATCAGCTGTGCCTTCAGTCAGCCCGTGGAGCTGCGCACCAACGAGCTGATGACCGGCATCCGCGAAGATGTGGCCGTGAAGGTATACGGTGAGGACCTTGACACGCTCAATGCCATCGGCCACCGCCTGGAACATATCATCAGCAAGATTCCCGGAGCCCGCGACGTGGCTATGGAGCGCACGTCGGGACTGCCGCAAATCACCGTAAGATACGATCGCGCCAAGCTGGCCCGCTACGGCCTCAACGTCGACAAGCTCAACCAGTACATCAGCACGGCCTTTGCCGGCGGCTATGCGGGCGAGGTGTTCGAGGGCGAGAAGCGCTTCTCGCTGGTGCTGCGCCTCAACGGCAACAACCGGCAGAGCATCAACGATATCCGCGACCTCATGGTCGACCTTCCGGGGGGCCAGCAACTTCCCATGAGCGAGTTGGCCACCATCAGCTATCAGCCCGGACCGATGCAGATATCGCGCGACGGAGCCTCGCGGCGCGTCTATGTGGGATTGAATGCCCGTGGCCGCGACGTAGCTTCAGTGGTGGCCGACATCGACCGTGCCATCAAGCAGCAGCTACAGTTGCCCTCAGGCTATCGCATCACCTACGACGGCTCATTCAAGAACCTCCAGGAGGCCACCTCGCGCATGGCCATCGTCGTGCCCATCGCCCTGCTCATCATTTTCGTGCTGCTCTATCTCGCCCTTAAGTCGGTCGTCGAAGCACTGATGATCTACATTGCCGTCCCCCTGGCCACCCTGGGTGGCGTCATCGCCCTGGCCGTACGGGGCATGCCCTTCAGCATCTCGGCCGGTGTAGGCTTCATCGTGCTGAGCGGTGTGGCCGTGCTCAATGGTCTGGTGCTCATCAACCGTTTCAATGCCCTGAAGCAGGAGGGCGTGCAGAACGCGGCCCGCCGCATCTATCGCGGCACCCGCGAGCGCCTGCGTCCCATCCTCCTCACTGCTGCGGCAGCCATGCTGGGTTTCCTCCCCATGGCAGTGAGCAGTTCGGCCGGAGCCGAGGTGCAGCGGCCTCTGGCCACAGTGGTCATCGGCGGCCTCTTCACCTCCACTATGCTCACACTGGTGATGCTGCCTGTTCTCTACGCACTGCTGTCGACAATCAGCAGAAGAAAGTCCAATCACCCAAACCATAAATAACAACATCAAACAATGAAACACCCACGTATTTATATTTTCATACTGCTCGCCTCAGCCACGCTTCCCCTGAGCGCCCAGCAGCCCATCAACCTGGAGAGCGCCGTCAAGAAGGCACTCGCCGACTATCCTACACTCAAGGCCCAGCGTCTCAATGAGACCAGGGCTGAATGGATGCAGAAGACGGTGAGCCCGCTTGGCGACTTCGAACTGAGCGGAGGCGGAGAGGAGATGGGCCAAGACAACGATGCCGTCTATACGCTGGCCCGCGCCCGACAGAACATCGATCTCTTCTCGACAGCAGCCCGGCGCGACCTTTACCGCCAGCAGACGCATGTCAGCCAGGCCGAGACGAAGGTGACTGAGCGCCAGCTGGCCCGGCAGGTGAGCCTCGACTACGTGGCCGACTATACTTCACGCCTGCGCTGGGCCAATCTGCTGAGCCTCGACTCACTCTATGCCGACTTCGAGCAGGTGGCACGCCAACGCTACGAGGTGCAGGCCATCTCGCTCTTGGAATATCAGACTGCCGTGAGCCGACGCCAACAGATAAAGCTCGCCCTCGACGAAGCCGTCAAGGACCTGGAGACCGCCCACCGCAACCTTAGCCGCTGGCTCTCGGCCGACACGCTCTACATGGCCACCGACGCCGACGTCATGCTGCCCTCCACGCTGACGGCCGACTCGCTCAGCCACCCCTTAATGCTGCTGGCCCGTGAGCGGAGCCTACTTGCCGAGGCCGACATCCGCGACACCAAGGCGCAGCTGCGTCCCCGCCTCTTCGTCGAGGGCGGAGTGCAGAAGATCGGCTCCTCCTATGGCTACTATGCCTGGCAGGTGGGGTTGAGCTTCCCGCTGGCCTTCAGCGCCTCGAGAGCCAAGGTGAAAGCCTCGGAGACCGAGAGCCGCCGCATCGCTGCCGAGAACGAGGCTGTCCTGCGCACCCTCACCACCGAACGGCAGAAGCTCACGGCTCTTTACGCCAAATACAAGCAGAGCACCGATTACTATGAGCAGACGGCCCTTCCGCTGGCACGCCAGCAGCAGCGCATGGCTGCCCTGTCCTACCGCAGTGGCAGCATCGGTTATCTGGACTTCATCCAGACGCTGACCGACGCCATGACCACCCGCCAGGGCTACGTGGAGACGCTCGGCCGACTGCTCGAAACCAAATACCAGCTCCTTTATTATTAATCCTCAAAGAGTAACAACAAACTATCGCCATTATGAAATACTTAACCCTCATCATCGCAGGTGCAGCCCTGCTGAGTGCCTGTACCTCGGAGAAGAAAAATGCCACTCCAGCTGCCGCCAACGCCACGGTCGCCACCGAGCAGTTCACGCTCAGCACCACCATTGCCGCCCAAGCCGGCGTCGCTCAGGGACACGCCGCCATGCATACCTTCAACTCGGTGGTGAAAGCCAACGGCCAGTTGCGCGTGCTGCCACAGAGCGAGGCCGAAGTCGCTTCACCCATCGGCGCCAACATCAAGCAGATTCTCGTGGTCGAAGGCCAGCATGTGAGCAAGGGACAGACACTGGCCATCGTCGGTCACCCCGACCTGCTCGAGCTCCAAGGGCGCTATCTCAGCGCAAGCAGCCGCATGAGCTACGTGGCCAAAGAATACCAGCGGCAGAAGCAGCTCTACGCCTCGAAGATTGGCGCGGGCAAGGACTTCCAGCAAATCACCTCGGAATACCGTCAGCTCCAGGGCGAGCTGCGCATCACGGCTCAGCAGCTGCAGCTCCTTGGCATCAGTCCACAAGCCGTAAAGGCGGGCCGCACCGTCAGCACCATTGCCATCAAGGCACCCATAGCGGGCAGCGTGGAGACCATCAGCGCTCAGACCGGCCAGTACGCCGACCCGCAGTCGGCACTCTTCACCCTCGTCAACACCGACCATATCTATGCCGACATCCTGGTGTTCGAAAACCATCTGCCTCAGGTGCAGCCGGGTAGCACCGTGACGCTCACCGCAAAGACCATTGAGGGCTCGATGACGGGCACCGTGGCCACAGTGGGTAAGATGTTCGACACACAAAGCCGGGCCGTCCACGTGCGGGTGAACATCACTTCAAACCGCAACCGTCTCATCCCGGGCACCTATGTCACGGCCAACATCAGCGGCAGCAAGGTTAGCCGGCTGGCGGTACCCACCGATGCCATTGCCTCTGACGGCGACCGCCAATACGTCTTCCTCGCTCAGCGCAAGAACGACCAGCTCATCTTCACGCCACGCGAAGTGCACACGGGAGTCTCGGAGAATGGCTTCTGCGAGATTACGGGCGGACTCTCGGCTGCAGAGAACATCGCGTCGTCAGGGGCCTACACGCTGATGTCGGAATGGAAGAAGGCTGATGCCGCACAGTAGAACCGGCATTTCCTGACTTCGTCAATGAGTCACCCTTAATTGACACAATTGATATTTTCTGTAAGTAACGAACGCCAGAAAGCTCATCCCATTCTGAACAAAACCGGTCAAACCTCCTTGCTGTGATGCTGGGGCCTGCCCCCTTAGTTTCTTCTCCGGTATCCAGCTTGCTCCGAAGCGGGGCTTCGGCAAGCCGGCACCGGAGAAGAAACAGCCCTCGTTCCTCGGGCCCAGCACCACAGCAAGGAAAACCCTGTAAACAGGCTGGCGCCGTTGTTCCTCATATCAGAGCAAATAAAAGTCCGCGAAGCGTCCGTGGGCGTCCGTGGCAATAATACTACAGCTTAACAATAAGTCTATTTTGGTAAAAGCAACCGAATGACAACTTCTTCAGGCATGGTAGATGAAAGAACCAGCAAAATCACGACAACCAAAATCAGGAAAAGACAG
>ONMG01000192.1 GCA_900318855.1 uncultured Prevotella sp. | reverse complement strand
GGCCTGTCCGCGTTCCACGCTCCGTGAGGGGCTCATGCGCATGGGGCGGGTGCTCAGCCAGTATGCTGAGGAGCCCGACTTTGGTTGCCCGCTCTAATCTGTTGGAATCCATAGCCTTGCGTCACCCTCAGGGTTATAGGCTCTGTCTTCTTTTAAGCTCTTTCATCACGCTGACTTAGCACGTGATTTGCAGCCTGGTAAACGATCGTTCGCTGCGTAGCTTTTAATCATTCGCTGCGTAGTGAACGATCTTTTTCATAGCATTACCATATAGCCAACCAAGATTTTACCCCCTCAAGAACCATAGTCTTTACCCCACAGTGACCAGAGGATTGCCCCTCAATGACCGTTACGGCATTGGATCATTCCCCATCACTAAAAGGGCGCTTCCCTGACTTCCGCAATCAGAGTCTCCTTATGTAATAGTCCGAGCCTACCGTGGGGCTGTACCCATAGTAATTATCTATATACTCCAAAGGCTCTCTTGAATATAGCTGATAGTCAATGGAATCGATGCAACAAGGGGGTTGAGACAGAAGAGGTGGGCTGTGGATTCTATAGCCACTTTTGCAGCCGTTGATGCCACAATGCAAGATGGCGAAAACAGTACGTGCGGGACAAACTGTACAATCGCAGTTTGCCCCGCACGTGAAGTTGAGTCAATCAGTCAAACGGGAGTCGACTGGAAATCCTGTCGGCAGCCCTGGCTTGGCCGGCTCTTTGTCATCAATCAGTTGTTCTTTAGTGTGACGATATGATGGAGTGTGTCATCGAAGTAGAATGTCTGCTTGAGCGTGTCCTTGCCCGTCACGTAACGAATCTTCATAAAGAGCAGCTTCTTTGTGAGTTTCGACTTGTCGTAGACGAAGGGTGAGAACCTGCCCGAGGCGTTCACGCTGGCAGCCAGGGCTGCGGCAGTGCTGTCGGTGACGAAGTAAGTGGAGTCGAGCTTCGAATAGTTTACGATGCTGTATTGTCCACTTTTCAGATGGTCGTCGAGAAAGCTGTCGGCCAGGCTCTTGGCCCTATGCTCCTCGCTGCAGGCAGCCAGCATCATGGCGGCGGCAGCGAGGACGAGCGTGCGGGGCTTCATTGCTTTTCGCATAAGTTCACTTCTCGGGGATATTCTTCAATATTTCGAGCAAGTGGTCCCATACCATCTGCACTGTGGGGATGTAGAGACATTCATCGGGGGTGTGCACATTGCGCAGCGTAGGCCCGAAGCTCACCATGTCGAGGTGAGGATACTTCTCTGAGAATAGTCCGCATTCCAGACCGGCGTGGATGCCAAGCACCTGCGGGTCTTTGTGGAAGAGCTTTTTGTAGGCATCCACCGTAATCTTCACGAGCTTGCTGTCTGGGTTCATCTTCCAGGCCGGGTAGGCGTCGCCCTGTTTCACTTCGGCCCCAGCCAACAGGAATGCGGCCTTCACCGAGTTGGCCATGTTGGTGAGGTTGCTCATCACGTTGGAACGCTGGCTTGTCACCACTTCAACGGCCTTTTCCGAACTTTGGATGCTGGCCACGTTGCTTGAAGTCTCCACCATCCAGGCCAGAGCCTCATCCTGGCACATAGCCAGCACACCATTGTCGACAGCCTGAATGGCTCTGATGAGATTACGGCTCACGGCTTCGGGCAGCACCTTCTGTGCTTCCGTGCTCAGCAGGCTCCACTGCATGTTGGTGTCGGTGACGTGGAACTCGTCTTCCACATCGGTAGTGAACTGATTCCAGTCGGCCTTCACCTCTTCCTTCTTGTCGGCCGGGACAGCGAACACCACCTTGCCGTCTCTTGGGATGGCATTGTGCATCTTGCCGGAGTTCCACTGTGCCAGGCGCAGCGGCATCTTCTCGGATTCCGTGTAGAGGAATCGACCGAGCACCTTTATGGCGTTGGCGCGCTTCTTGTTGATGTCGTCGCCGCTGTGGCCGCCGTTGAGGCCTTTCAGCGTAGCTTCCATGAAGAAGTAACCGGCCGGTGCTTCTTCGCGCTCAAAGCTGAAGGTGGCGGCTGTGTTGATGCCACCGGCACACGAAATGAATATCTGCCCCTCTTCCTCAGAGTCAAGATTGATGAGATAGTTGCCCCTCATGAAGCCCGGCTTCATGCCGAAGGCTCCGGTCAGTCCGGTCTCCTCATCGCGGGTGAACACGCACTCGATGGGGCCGTGCTCGATGTCGTCGGAATCGAGGATGGCCAGCTCTATGGCATCGCCTATACCGTCGTCGGCTCCGAGCGTGGTGCCCTTAGCATGCATCCAGTCGCCTTCAACATAGGTCTGGATGGCATCCTTCGAGAAGTCGAAATCCACGTCGACCAGCTTGTCGCACACCATGTCCATGTGGCTCTGCAGCACGGTGGTGGCGCGGTTCTCATAGCCAGGCGTAGCCGGCTTGCGGATAATCACGTTGCCGGTTTCGTCGACTTGGGTGTCGAGATGGTGGCTTTCGCCGAACTTACGCAGGTATTCAATCATGTGCTCCTCATGCTTGGAGCGGCGGGGAATCTGGTTAATCTTGGCAAACTGCTCGAACACGCGAGCGGGCTTGAGTTGTTTCTGTTCCATATAATACTATTGATGTTGATTGATATATGCGCTCTGTTACGTTAGGGGGCAAAGAAAAAAACAGCAAATTATTTTGTCATCTTCCCTATTTGTATTACCTTTGCCTTGTATAAGGCGCAGGGCGGTGTGCCGCCCCCCTAAGCCACTTGCAAAAATACTAAAAATGACAGGAATCCTTATCTTATCAGTGTTAATAATTGCTATCGCAATGCTTTTGCTCTGTGTGAAGATCGTCTTCATCAAGGATGGGCGCTTCGCTTCACAGCATGTGAAGGACAATGAGGCCTTGAAGAAGCAGGGCATCCACTGTGTTATTGACCAGGACAGAGAGGAGCGCGAGAGGAAAAAGTTAGAATTCTAAAAGATAAATGTAATGAACAAGAACATCAACACTCTGGCCTTGGCTGCATTGGCTGTTGTAGCCATGGGTTCGTGCAACAAGCAGAATCAGGCACCTACGGCTGCCGAGAACCAGACAGCTCCGAAGGAGTTGAAAATTGCTTACGTGGAAGTTGACAGCATTATGAGCCAGTATAAATTCTGCAAGGATTATTCGCTGATCCTCCAGAAGAAGGGACAGAACATCCAGAACACGCTGGCCAAGAAGCAGCAGGACCTCCAGGCTGCCGGCGATAACTTCCAGCAGAAGCTGCGCCAGAACGCCTATACGCAGGATCAGGCTCAGGCCATCCAGGCCGGACTGCAGCGCCAGGCTCAGGATTTGCAGGCACTCAACCAGCGCCTCAGCTCGGAGTTCCAGGCTGAGACCGACAAATATAACGTGGCTTTGCGCGATTCGATTCAGAACTTCCTCAGAGTATATAATAAGGATAAGAAGTTCTCCCTCATTCTGAGCAAGGCCGGCGACAATCTGCTCTATGCCGATAAGGCCTTCGACATCACCAATGAGGTGATAGCCGGTCTGAACAAGGCTTACAAGCCCATGGCCAATGCAGCCTCGAAGGAAGAGGCACGGAAGAAGTGACAAGGAAGGAACGATATCATTTCCTACTGAATTACTTTCGGGAGAGGCAGCCACATGTAACCACGGAACTGGCCTTCGGTAGTGCTTTCCAGTTGCTTGTGGCTACCCTTCTTTCGGCTCAGTGCACCGACAAGCGCATCAATGCTGTCACACCGGCATTGTTTGCCCGCTATCCCGACGCCAAGGCCATGGCGGCGGCGGGCTATGACGATGTGTTGGACTACATCAAGAGTGTGAGCTATCCCAACAGTAAGGCGCGCCATGTGGTCGATATGGCCCGTAAGCTGGTCGACGATTATGACGGCGAGGTGCCCGATGACAGCGTGGAGCTGCAGAAGCTGCCAGGAGTGGGGCGCAAGACGGCGAATGTCGTTGAGGCTGTGTGGTTCGGTAAGGCGCGTATTGCTGTTGATACGCATGTCTATCGCGTGAGCCATCGTCTCGGTCTTGTCTCCGCAAAGGCCGACACTCCGCTAAAGGTGGAGAAGGAGCTGATGAGGAATATTCCCGAGGCTGACCGTGCCGACGCTCATCATTGGCTGTTGCTGCACGGACGATATATCTGTAAGAGTAGCGCGCCGAAGTGTGAGGAATGTCCTTTCGAGGCCATCTGCCCTAAATTAATCAAAGACTCCAAGCTTATTCATTGACACATGGACGTAAAGCGAATCTTAGGCTTCCTCTCGGGTATTGCTGCTAACAATAACCGGACGTGGTTTCAGGAGCATAAGGCTGAATATGATTGGTGCAAGAAGGATTTTGAGGCCGACATCGCCCGCTTCATTGCAGCAATTGGCATTCAGGACCCTTCGGTGGTTCATCTGAAGCCAAAGGATGCCTGCTACCGATTCTACCGCGACGTGAGGTTCTCACCCGACAAGTCGCCCTACAAGCGTCATTTTGGTGCTTACGTTTGTGCCAAAGGCAAGAAGTCGCTTCATGCCGGATACTACATTCATGTGCAGCCCGGGCAGTGCCTCATCTCGGCCGGTGCTTATTGGCTTCCTACCAATATCCTCACCTCGTGCAGGAACGAGATTATGGGCAACATTGATGAGTGGCGCCGTTGTGTGGAGAATGGTGCGTTTGTGCACAACTTCGGTTATGCCGGTGAGGGAAAATGGGCTGAAGACGAGAGTCTGAGCGATAAGGGATTCGGCTTCAGTCATCTCAAAACGGCTCCTAAGGACTTTCCCCGCGACTATGAGTTCATCGACTATCTCAGAATGAAGGACTATGCTTGTTGGCATAGGGTGGACGATGACTTCTTCGAGGGAGAGGCCTGGATTCCCAAAGCCGTCAGAATGCTTCTTACGGCAAAGCCCATGATGGATTTTACGAACAGCGTCATCGACGATTATGAATGATAGTAAGGCTTAGAAGCGGTTATCTTCAACTCTATCCCATGGTGTGGGCCGTGTTGTTCCTCATGGGTGGCATTCTTTTCGGAGATGCGTTGTGTGGGCTCATAGATTTTTGGTGCTGGCTTCTTGCATGCTTTCTATTACTTGTCTCCCATTACTTTCTGCCTTCTTGTAGGGTCAAGAACCTCATGGTGCTTCTTGGCTGTCTGTTGGTGGGTGCTGCCGATGGCGCCTTTCAGCGGGCTGAGAGTGATCAACCGTTGCCGTTGGCTGCACAGGTCTACAAGGCTGTCATAACCTCGGAACCGAAGCAGCGGGGGCGGGTGATGATGTTCGACATGCTGGTCACCACGGGCAACTTGGCACAGAAGAAGGTGCGGGCCTCACTGCTCTGCGACACGGTGACAGGGCGTTATCGGCAGCTGCATTTGGGTGCCTCACTGTTGGCCTGTTCAGTGATGGAACGGCCCGCGCCTAAAGCTGACAGCTCGAATTTTGATTATCGGCGCTGGATGTACTGTCACGGATATGCAGCCCGGACCTTCATCTATTACCGCAACTGGGCATTGCAGCCAGCAAGTTATGCGGAGTTGTCGTTGATGCATCGTGTCCGACTGAGGAGCTCGCTTTTGCGGGAACGACTGCTTCGGCAGTATCGGAATCGTGGACTTCGGGGGCAGGACTTCGCCGTGGTGGCCGCCATGACACTTGGAGACAGAAGCATGATAACCAAGGCAACGCAAGACGAGTATGCCGAGAGTGGCAGCTCGCATATTCTCGCTATTTCGGGGCTTCATCTCGCCATACTCTATACGATGATAACCTTTCTCGTGGGGCGTCGCCGTTGGATGCTCACCCAACTGATTTTGCTGCTCGCCGTGTGGGCTTTTGTCTTCCTGGCCGGACTCTCGGCGAGCATGGTGCGCTCGGCGGTGATGATTAGCATTTATAGCTTCTGCTGCGTATTAGGGCGCAACGGAATCTCGCTCAACAGTTTAGCTGTGGCTGCTTTCTTCATGCTTCTTGTTCGTCCGGCCTATCTGTGGGATGTGAGTTTTCAAATGTCGTTCATGGCTGTGGCCGGCATCATGCTGCTCTTCCATCCTCTTTGCCTTTTGATGGGGAGCAGTCGGCCTTCCAACAAGCTGCTCCGGTGGGCAGAGGGGCTCGCTGCTACCTCCATTGCCTCCCAACTGGCCGTTGCACCTTTGGCGGCCTTCTATTTCGGTCGGTTCCCTTGTTATTTCCTTATAGCCAACGTGATAGCTATCCCCGGAGCCTGGCTCATCTTGCATCTCACTCTGCTGTTCTGGATATGCCAGCCACTTTCCATGATTCAGTCAGGAGTGGCATGGCTCATGGGGTGGACGACTGCTGCTATGGGGCGGTGCTTCCAGTTCATCAGTTCTTTGCCGGGAGCCAGCATTAGTGGCATAGAGCTGAATATCTGGCAGTTGGTGGCTGTTTATTTGGCTGAGACCGGTCTGCTGCTGTCGCTGTTCTTCGTGATGAGGATTAGAAGAGAACTCATACGCTGAAATAATCGTTCAACTCTTGAGCTGCACTTCCTTCATTGTTGGGCAGGTCTTTGATGACGTTGCCATGTTCGAGGAGAATGATTCTGGTAGAGATGTCGACCGTATACTGTAAGTTATGGCTACTGATGAGAATGGTGGCGTTTGTGGTATTATGATAGTCAGTGAGCACTTTCTTGAGTACGTTCTGTCCGGAGGGGTCGAGGAAGTTGAAGGGCTCGTCGAGAATCAGAAGGTCTGGAGTATTCAGCATGGCCCCGATGATGCCAATCTTTTGCTTGTTGCCTGCAGAGAATTCACGGATAAGCTTGTTCTGTTCCAGAATCTCGCCCATCATGAGGGGAGCAAGTAGCTCGAGCCGTTTTCTCATCTCTTCATCGCTGATGCCATTCACCCTGGCGATGAAGTGGAAATATTCCTCGGGGGTAAGGAAGCCGATAAGAAAGCCTTCATGGATGTAGGCTCCGGTGTAGTCTTTCCATTCTTCCGATTCTGTAGGATGAATGCTCAGTCCCTCCCTGGTCTTGAAACCGACGCTGCCTGCGCTGGCTTTGAGCAGGTCGAGCATTAACAGAAAAAGAGTTGTCTTGCCGGCTCCATTGTTGCCAACGAGGCCGATAATCTCTCCGTTCCCGATGTTGAGTTGGGGTATGTCGACGGCAATCTTCTCGCCGAACTTCTTGACAAGTGAGTTGACGGTAATCTCCATGTGAATGCTTCTTATTTGGGGTAAATACAAAAGCAGGCAGCCTCTTGGATTGGGGCTGCCTGCCTTAAAGGTGAATTATCTCAGACCTCTTCCGTGGCAGTTCTTGAACTTCTTACCACTGCCGCATGGACAAGGGTCGTTGGGTCTTGGCATCTTATCCTTGATGATGGGCGTATGTGTCTGCTGCCGGTTGTCGCGTGTGTCGGCATTGGCAGCCTGGCGCTGAGCCTGCTGTTGCTCGTCAAGGTCGGTCTTTTGCTCATTGTAGCGGCGGGCATGCTCTTCGGGTGCAGCTTCGTGCACTTCTTCCTGCTGCATCTCGGGAATCTGGCCGCGCATGAGAATGCTTGTAATGCGATCGTTCATGTTGTCGATCATCGAGTCCCATACCTTGGCACTCTCGAGCTTGAAGACCAGCAGCGGGTCTTTCTGTTCGTAGGAGGCATTCTGGACGCTGTGGCGCAGATCGTCGAGTTGGCGGAGGTTCTCCTTCCAGTCGTCATCAATGATGTGAAGCATGATGACTTTCTCGAACTGCTTCACTACGCTCTTCCCTTCTGTATCGTAGGCTTCCTTGAGGTTGCATGGAATTTTGTACACGCGCTTTCCGTCGGTGATAGGCACCATGATGCGCTCATATCGGTCGCCCTGGTTCTCCTGCACCTCTTTGATGACAGGCCAGGCCACGCTCTGGATGCGGTCGGTCTTCCTCTTGAACGAAGCCATAGCATCCTGGAAGGCCCGCTCTTCGAGTTCAGGCTTGTTGCCATTCTCGAATTCTTCCTCGGTGAAGGGTACTTCCATGGCCAGTACTTTGAGGAACTGCTCGGTTACTCCCTGATAATCATATTTCTCGATGATGCTGACGATGCGGTCCCAGATGATGTTGGTGATGTCCATACCGATGCGCTCGCCCATAAGAGCATGGCGGCGCTTCTCATAGATGACCGTACGCTGCTTGTTCATCACGTCGTCGTATTCGAGCAGGTGCTTACGTATACCGAAGTTGTTCTCCTCGACTTTCTTCTGTGCGCGCTCTATGCTCTTGCTAATCATGGGATGCTCAATGCGCTCCCCATCTTCGAAGCCCATGTGGTCCATAATCTTCGAGATGCGCTCAGAGCCGAACAGACGCATCAGCTTGTCTTCTAGGGATACGTAGAAGACGCTCGAGCCCGGGTCGCCTTGACGTCCGGCACGTCCACGAAGCTGACGGTCGACGCGTCGGCTTTCATGACGCTCAGTACCGATGATGGCAAGTCCGCCAGCAGCCTTTACTTCAGGTGTCAGCTTGATATCGGTACCACGGCCGGCCATGTTGGTAGCGATGGTCACAGCTCCCAGCAACCGCTGTTCCGTGTTGATGAGCTGCTCGGCATCTTTGCCGGCCAATTCTTTGACAGCGCCCTTCTTTCCCTCGTTGGCAGCTTCGATGAGCTGCTTCTGGTGGCTTACAGCGGAGGGCTTGTCGGTGAATGCCGTGCCGTCGGAAGTCAGGAAGACAGTGCCCATAGAGCTCTTTCCGGCTTCGGCCACAATCATAGCCTCACGCTGATGTAGTTTTGCATTGAGCACCTGGTGGGGAATACGGCGCATGTCGAGCATCTTGCTGAGGAGCTCACTGATTTCCACGGAGGTGGTACCCACAAGGCATGGTCTTCCGCTTACGCGCATCTCTTCGATCTCTTCGATAACAGCAGCATACTTCTCGCGTGCAGTCTTGTAAACTCTGTCGTCGAGGTCCTTGCGGATTACGGGTCTGTTGGTGGGAATTTCAACCACGTCAAGCTTATAGATGTCCCAGAACTCGCCAGCCTCAGTGCTTGCCGTACCGGTCATACCCGAGAGCTTGTGGTACATTCTAAAGTAGTTCTGCAGGGTGATAGTGGCAAAGGTCTGTGTGGCAGCCTCCACCTTCACGTGCTCTTTGGCTTCTATTGCCTGATGGAGTCCGTCGCTCCAGCGGCGTCCTTCCATAATACGGCCCGTCTGCTCATCCACAATCTTCACCTCTCCGTCCATGACCACATATTCGTCATCCTTGTTGAACATGGTGTAGGCTTTGAGCAACTGCTGTAAAGTGTGGACACGCTCACTCTGCACTCCATAATGGGCGAGCAGTTCATCTTTCTTATCGATACGCTCCTGGTCGGAGAGGTCTTTCTCGTTTTCAAGTGCCGACAACTGCGACGTGATGTCAGGAAGCACGAAGAGGTCTCTGTCGTTCACTTGCTTGGCTAGCCAGTCGAAGCCTTTATCCGTGAGGTCTACGCTGTTTAGCTTCTCGTCAACGACGAAGTAGAGTGGCTCTACGGCTTTAGGCATCTCACGGTTGTTGTTCTGCATGTAGTAGTCTTCCGTCTTGAGCATTCCGGATTTGATGCCCTCTTCGGAGAGATACTTGATAAGCGGCTTGTTCTTAGGCAGGGCCTTATAGGAGCGGTAGAGGGCAAGGAAACCTTCCTCCGTCTTTTTAGCGTCGTTGTTCTTTTGGCCTTCATTGATGAGCTGCTTGGCTTCTGCAAGATATTGTGTAGCGAGCTTGCGCTGAACGTCCACAAGGCGCTCCACGAGGGGCTGGAACTGCTCATACATCTGGTCGTCGCCTTTAGGAACCGGACCAGAGATAATCAGCGGAGTACGGGCATCGTCAATCAGCACAGAGTCGACCTCATCCACAATGGCATAGTTGTGGCCACGCTGCACAAGGTCGGAAGGTGAAAGAGCCATGTTATCGCGCAAGTAGTCGAAGCCAAACTCATTGTTTGTACCGAAAGTAATGTCGGCCTGGTAGGCTCTCCGGCGTGCCTCGGAGTTGGGCTGGTGCTTGTCGATGCAGTCGACCGAAAGGCCGTTGAATTCGTAGAGAGGCCCCATCCACTCTGAGTCACGTTTGGCCAGATAGTCGTTCACCGTCACCATGTGGACTCCGTTGCCCGTGAGTGCATTGAGGAATACAGGCAGAGTTGCAACAAGCGTCTTACCTTCACCCGTAGCCATTTCTGCAATCTTGCCCTGGTGGAGTGCTATACCACCGAAAAGCTGTACGTCGTAGTGCACCATCTCCCACTTTTGGTCATTGCCACCGGCTGTCCAGTGGTTGTGGTAGATGGCCTTGTCGCCGTCAATCGTGATGAAGTCTTTAGAGGGATCGGCTGCCAGCTCGCGATCGAAGTCGGTAGCTGTTACTACGGTCTCCTCGTTTTCGGCAAACCTTCTTGCAGTACTCTTTACGATACTGAAAGCCACGGGGAGGACATCGTTGAGCGCCTTCTCGTAGATGTCGAGCACTTCTTTCTCAAGCTTGTCTATCTGGTTGAAGATGTCCTCGCGCTCGTCGATAGGAGTCTCTTCAATCTTAGCTTTTAGCTCTTCAATCTGAGTCTTCTGCTCTTTTGCTGAATCCTGGACGTACTTCTGTATCTCCTTGGTCTTGGCACGAAGTTCGTCGTTGCTGAGTTTATCGATTTCCTCATAGGCGGCCTTTACTTTCTCGACAATGGGCTGGATAAGTTTCATATCACGACTCGACTTGTCGCCAAAGAGGGCCTTTAATAGTTTATTCAAATTCATTGTTGCTGATGTTTATTGCTTATCTGCTAATACTTTGCAAAGTTACTAATTAATTTCTGCCTATCGGCATCTTTAGTCTACTATTTACCGATAAGGCTTCCTTTACCGGCATTACTTCCTTATTTCTTCCGCCTTGACTGAGGTTTGCGTAGCGGAGTGTTGGCTGCATGCGGCAAGTGAAAGGTAATGTTGGCACCTGCTTATTGAAGAGGTGCTGCTTTGCAGGCATTAGGTGCCCTTATTTGGATGGCTTTTGCTATTGTGGGCGCAATCCTGTCGACGGTAACGCTGGTGGTGATGCGTTGAGGCTTGAAGCCTGCGCCATAAAATATAATGGGGAAAGGTACAAAGGCTGCTCTTGCCGTGAAGGTTTCTTGATTATCCTCGTTGAGCAGCTGCCATCCTGGAGCGACTTCTATGATGAGGTCACCACTGATGGAAGGGCTGTACGGACTCTGCATTACACCGCGCACTCCGGAAATCTGGACTAAGAAGTCCTTGGAACGTGAGATGACGTCCTCAAAGGAGATACGCTTGTCCTCAATGAGTTTACGATCGAGGTATATCTCATTGTGGAAGCAGGTTGCCACATAACGCCCCTGCCCATAGATGGCTCCCAAATAGATGTTCAGCAAGTTGGCTGTACGGTTGATATAGAAAGTGCCTGTAGGAATGCGGTATTTGGCGTAGTCGACAGGCTCATTTTGCGTATATCCAGTGCTGGTGAGGACAAAGAGCACATTGTCTTTACCGACTGTCTGCTGCAGTGCATTGATGATAGTGGCAAGCGTGTGGTCGAGACCGCGATAGACTTTCTCCATGTCGGTGCGCCAGTTGCCTGGGTCGCTTGCCTTTGCCGACAGTGTAATGGCCAGGTAGTCAGTGATTTCATCTCTGCCCATTGCCTTCTCTTTTGCGCAGTTGAGCGCCATCGTGGCAATGGCATCATTGCTGACCTCTTTATTATTGAAAGTAGGCTTTGGATTGGCCGAACGGTAGTCGCTGAGCCACTTGCGGATGCCTTGGGAAAAATAGGGCGATGCCGTCCAGTTCCCGGTATGCGGGTCTATCCAGAATGCACCGTCAGCAGCATGACCGGCTGAAAGAATAGCAGCGTCGCGTTCTGCTGCAATGGCGAAGACGATTGCGGCCCCTCCCGACGATACCTTCATCTCATCGCTTATCGTCGATGTTGCCATGCGTTGAGGTGAACTGACATATTTCGAGTCGTCAACGCAGTAAACAGGGCGCAAGGTGCTGCGGTCAAGCCATTGCTGGGATACTATATTATTATAATAAGGTGTAGTACCTGTGGCTATTGAGGCGATGGCCGAGGAACGGTCGACGTTAGTAAAGGGGTAGTTGGCCGACTCGTAGACACACCCTTCAGATAGCAGCTTCTTGAAGCCATTGTTGCCATAGAGTGGAGCAAAATGCTCCATATAGTCATTCCTAAGCTGGTCGATAGTGATATTGACAACCAGCTTTGGTGCACCCGAGAGCGTCTGTGCTCCCATGTGCTGACTGCACATGGCTACGAGAATCAATAAAGGCAGATATCTGTTCATACTTTCTTTACTTTATTCTGACTGCCGATCCTTAGATTTGCCAATGCTCTGAGAAGGAAGCAGGAGGCTACAATGTTCATACCCTCGGCGTAATGCTGCACTGTATTACCGATGTAGAAGAGGAGGATGCAAATCAGCAAAGCCTTCCAATAGAAATGACTCTCCCCGTGCTTTTCTCTTGCGAGAGCCGGCCACATAAAAATGATGGTCAGGGGATTGCAGAGGAGTATCTGAAGATTGAGGCTCACTGTTGGATGCTGTGAGAAGACCATGGCGAGCAGAATTATCGCCGCAGCGCTGTCAACTGTGAGCAGAATGGCATCATATCCCCATAATTGGTGCCCGAACTTCAGTTCCAGGAGGCAAATAATGAGGGTAATACCTAATAACAACAATGAGCATTGGATAGGTGAGAGCGGGAAACTCGCCGATGCTGCCTGTCCAAAATCTTGGGTTTGCGATAGCGTCGGGTCGAAAAGCATCGTCGATTGCTCCACCAGTGGATGCTGGATTCCTCCTGGTCCGATAACCATCGCTTTGTCGAAGTCGGCACGCAGACTATCGGGCAGGAATTGCTGTTGCCTGAAATCAGTCTTACAGTCAGCCTTCAATCCGAGAAGCATGTCATTGCCGAAGCGGGCCCACCTGGATTGTTCGTTCCATTGGTGAGTCATCTCTCGGTAACTGCATGCTATCTTATTACTCTTTCCATATTCTATCTTCCCGTCTATATGCGATTCTATCATGTCGCGGGCTCTTGTCGTACAATTGTCGTAGAAGTAATTGTAGCGGTAGACACGGTTCTGCGGAAGATTGTTGCGGTTTATGGCCCGAATGATGTCCCACTTTTCCTTTCTTGAGAGATTTAGTATCTGCTGCTTCATCCATCGGCCTGTTGCAGCATATTGGATGAAGAATTCGTTGAATGGCTCGACGGCAATCTGATAGTCGGTGAGACCAAAGATGAATCGAATGACGAAATAGCTTTTACGGGTATCGAAGATGCCCCAGTTCACAATCATGTCTTCCCCGGTAGTACGGTCAGTAACTCGCAATGCCGTATGACCGTAGAGTGAATACACTTCAGTGCCGGGGCCACAAGTGATGAGACTCACGTCAACAGAGTCCATGCGGGGCAACATTTGAGATGCGGGCGCATTAAGAGCATCCGGCGTCATCAGTTGTCCTGTAGTGGGCTGCGGGGTCATAATCTGAGCTTGAACTCCAGTCGCAAGATAAGCGAAAATGAACACCCAAAGGGCCTTGAAATAGTGCTTAAAAGCTTTCACGATGCAAAAATAACTTTAATTTCCCACTTAACGTGCTTTTGTCTCGATTATTTTCGATATTTTTGCACCATGATTCGACTTGGGAGCTGAGCTGCTTGCTTGCGTAGGCTTCCCACACTTATGTTACAGTTATCAAAACGACAATGAGAAAGATACTCTTCGTCTCCCTCTTTGCCCTGCTGCCGATAGCAGCGAGCGCTCAAAGCGGAACCAATTCTCCTTACAGCCAATATGGGCTTGGCCTTCTTTCAGAACGCTCCACGGGCTTTAATCGTGGAATGAATGGTCTTGGTGTAGGATTTCGTATGCACAACCAAGTGAACTATCTCAATCCTGCTTCTTATTCAGCCATAGATTCAGCTACCTTCATCTTTGATGCAGGTTTTTCGCTTCAGATGACTAACTTTTCGGAGGAAGGCGTGAAGAAGAATGCCAACAATGCAGACTTCGAGTATGCCGTTGCCGGTTTCCGTTTGGCGCGTCATTTGGGAATAAGTCTTGGTATTATCCCGTTCACGAATGTAGGCTATGACTATTCGAGGACATTTAATGTTGGCAGTGATAAGTATGACGATGTTACAACCGCTACCAACATTTATAGCGGTAGCGGCGGTCTTCATGAGACTTATTTGGGACTGGGCTTTGAGCCCTTTAAGGGTTTCTCAATAGGTTTCAATGCTGCTTACATTTGGGGGAATATCACTCATTCTGTTGTGAATAGTTACAGTGAGAGCACCGTGAATACAGTGTCGAAGTATTACACCTCTAATATAAATAACTATCGGCTCACTTTTGGTGCGCAGTACACTGCTCAGATGTCTCGGCGTAATGCGATTACCGTAGGTGCCACCTTCAGTCCCGGGCATAAGTTGGGAAGCGATCCCACTTGCTTAGTGATAAACCGGAACTCGCAGACCGGGGTTGCCGACACAGCACGATATGTTGCCTGTAACGCTTACGAACTGCCAACCGAGATTAGTGCTGGCTTCATGTGGAATTATGCCGGGAAACTACGTTTCGGAGCAGATTATAATCTTCAGAAGTGGGGGGCAGTAGTGACGCCGGTCTATGCCGAGACAGGGAACGACGGGAGTTATACGGCTACCGAGAACATGTTTTCCGATCGCCATAAGGTGACTTTAGGAGGCGAATATGTTAATGATGAGCGGAGTCGCAATTTCTTCCAGCGCATCCGTTATCGCGTGGGTGCCTCTTATGCTACCGACTATCTGAAGATTAATGGTAAGAACGGCCCTAAAGAGCTGAGCGTGAGTGCAGGCTTCGGTATTCCTATCGTCAATGGTTATAATAACCGTTCTATTCTCAATATATCCGGTCAATGGGTGCGGAATAGTGCCAGTGGCTTGATTAGAGAGAATACCTTCCGTATCAACGTGGGACTGACCTTCAATGAGGAATGGTTCTCGAAGTGGAAGATGCAGTAAGATTCGCTGTTAGTGCTATGCGGAAGGTCTCACTCGTTATATTCTTCTTTCTTATTGCGCTCTTTTCTGTGTCATGCGGTGAGGAAGTCGAGCATACAGCCCCAGCTGTGTATGAGCGGGACTCTCTGCCTGATATGGTCAGCTATGGTGTGAACAATCTCATCTCCGACTCCGGTGTAATCAAGTACCGCATTGTGACCGAGGAATGGCAGCTTTACAGTACATCAGGCAATCCACGCTCAGTGTTCCCCAAGGGAGTGCTCCTCACGCAGTTCGATGAGAGCTTTCATATCAATTCTTATATCCAGTGCGACTCGGCATGGCATTTTGATAATCTTCACCTTTGGAAGTTGCGTGGCAGGGTAAGGATTCATACGAAGACGGGTCTGAGCTTCTCCAGCGAGGAGTTGTTCTGGGATGAGTCGAAGCATGAGCTCTATTCCTATACATTCTCGCGTTTAGTCACCCCGGAACGTACACTTCAGGGTAGTTATTTCCGCAGTGACGAGCGCATGACAAAATATGTTGTCACCAATACCCGTGGCTCCTTCGAGCAGAATGATCTCGGTGGCGGCAACGACAGTCTGGCTTCAGCTCCTGATACAACAAAAGCCAAGCTGCGCCAACAGACCGTCCCGCAACGACGTACTGGTGGCATCCCGTTGACACATTAAATATATAAATAAGGTGGGTGACTCAGAGGTATCATTAATCATCGGTATTCTTATAACGATGTTGCTTTCAGCTTTCTTCTCAGGCATGGAGATTGCCTTCGTGTCGAGTAATAGAATGCTGGCCGAAATGGATAGAGAAAAGAATGGTTTCTCTCAACGTCTTCTCTCTGTTTTCTATCGTCATCCAAACGGTTTTGTCAGTACTATGCTTGTGGGTAACAATATAGTTCTTGTTGTCTATGGCATACTGATAGCTCGCTTCTTCGACAACACCATATTCCGCGGACAGGAGGCTGGATTCACAGTTCCTGCTGACACTATTCTCTCCACGCTCATCATGCTTTTTACGGGAGAATTTCTTCCGAAGACGCTTTTCAAGAGTAATCCCAATCAGCTGCTCAGCCTCTTTGCGCTTCCAGCTTGGCTCTTTTATGTGGTGCTGTGGCCCATTAGCCGTCTATGCACATTCCTTTCAAAAGGACTGCTCCGGCTATTTGGCGTAAAGATGGAAGACGAGGAGGACGACGAGGGCTTCTCAAAGATTGATCTCGACTACCTCGTGCAATCAAGTATCGACAATGCCGAGAATGAAGGTGAGGTGAATGATGAGGTGAAGATATTTCAGAATGCACTTGACTTTCCCGATACTAAGGTGCGCGACTGTATGGTGCCACGTACGGAGATTAACGCTGTTGATATGGATACCTGCACGTTGGACGCACTGAAGCAGAAGTTCATCGAGAGCGGCAACTCCAAAATCATTGTCTATAGAGGCGACATTGACGACATTGTGGGCTACATACACAGTTCTGAGATGTTTCGCAATCCGGAGCATTGGAAGGATGCCATCCGCACTATGCCTTTTGTCCCCGAGACCATGGCCGCCCAGAAGTTGATGAGCATCTTCCTGCAGCAAAAGAAGAGTATTGGGGTGGTAGTGGATGAGTTCGGAG
>ONMG01000300.1 GCA_900318855.1 uncultured Prevotella sp. | reverse complement strand
TAAAGATACAGCGTCTCAACGAGCTAATTCATCTCCAGACCGAGATGAGTGCCGAGGCCAATCGCCGCGACGAGGGTCATCGCTTCCGCATCCTCATAGAGGGGTTCAGTAAGCGCAGCCGCAATCAGCTCATGGGACGCACGGAGCAGAATAAGGCCGTGGTCATCGACCGCGGTACCCATCACATAGGCGACTTCGTGGATGTGGTCATCACGGGTAGCACCTCGGCCACGCTCTTCGGCGAGGAGGTGAAATAACGATTCTTGCATACGCTAAACGAGAGCAGCCCATCCCTCGGTATCGGCAATTGCCGGTCGGGGGATGGGCTGCTGTCTGTCAGGGCGCCGGAACCCTCAGCAGGCTGCTATTCGTAGCCGGGGTTCTGCTTCAGGTTGGGGTTAAGGATGATGTCGGCTTGGGCAATGGGGTAGAAGTACATGCGGTCCTTCCACTTCACAGGGTCGACATTCATGTTGTAGAGTAGCGTGTGACCGTCGGAGGCCACGGCCACGGGTGTAGAGTAGCGACCTTCAGCATCGGGAGTGAGCTGCACCTTGCGGTAGTAGACGCCCGCGATGGTGCTGGGCGGAGTGTCGGTGGTGTAGAAACACACGTCGGGATTGCCGTCGCCATCCATGTCAAGGGCCTTGTTGAATTCGGGCACGTAGATGCCTTCCTCGGGCAGCTCATAGAGCTTACCGCAGTGCCAGCGCTGCACCTCGGCATAGTCCATGCCGTCCTCCCACATGAGTTCCAGGATGCGCTCGCGGCGCACTTCGAGAATCACGGGGTCGGTGATGTCGGGGAAGAAAGTCTGCTGCAGATATTTGTCTATCTTCGTGGGTTTGCTGGTGAGTCCGCCGGTGATGCCGGCCCTGGCGCGGAGTGCGCCTATGGAGCGGGCCCAGTCGGCATCGGTGAGCGTGCCGAGCTCAGCCTTGGCCTCAGCCCAGTTGAGCAACACCTCGGCATAGCGCATGATGATGAAGTTGTTCTCACCCACATCGACACCATCGTAGGTCACGTCGTCGAGCGCGAACTTCATGCCATGATAGCCCACGTAACCACAGGCGTAGTCGGGAGCCGTGCGCACTTCCTTACCGTTGGAGATGCGGGTGAAGCCCGGTGTGCGGATGGTTTGCGAGGCCCTGTAATCACGGTTCTTGAATTCCTCGGTGAAGGGCGTGGTCTTGTAGGACGGATCGTCGGTGAAGGGCTTGCCGTCGAGTTTCAGATAGAGGTTCACCACCTGCTTGAGCGGGCTGAGCGGACCGCCGAGGGTGGTCGTGTTGAGCTTGCGAGTCTCGGCGTTCACTAAGCCCTCCTTGGAGTCGAAGACGGTGGCCAGCATCACCTCCTTGGCCTTGGGCTCCTTGGCAATGAAGAGGGCACGGTAGGACTTGGCCGGTCCTTCATCGGTATAGAGCCCGAACTGGCCACTGTTGATGACGGTCTCGGCGGCCTGTTGGGCTCGCTTGAGCCAGAGCTCTGCCGTCGACTGTAAGCCGGCCGAGGGAGTGTACTTGCGGTAGGTGCCTTCCCAAAGACAGAAGCGGCTTTCGAAAGCTGCTGCCACATACTTTGTGACGGTGGTGCAGGTGGCATCTGAGGTGCTGCTGATGTGGTTGACGGCATACTCGAAGTCTTCGTAGATGCGGTCGGCGATGTAGGTACGAGGCTGCCGTGCTGCCGTGAGCAGGGTATCCTTGACATCCAGCGTGCGGTCAATCCAGGGCAGGTCACCGTAGGTCTTCATCATGTTGAAGTAGAAGTAGGCGCGGAAGAAGCGGGCCAGACCGTTGTAGTTGTTGCGCACGCTCTCGGGCACAGCTTCGTTGGTGTTGTTCATCAGGAAGTAGTTGATGTTGCGCAGTGTGCCCCAGCCCCAGCTGCCCTGCATGCTGGCATTGAACTTGTCGGTCATAAAGGTGTTGACGCCTTCGTGTACGGAGTAGAAGTTTCCCCAGGCGCTGCCCCACGTGGTGAGGGCGGAGGGACCGAGGAAGGTGCCGTAGAAGGAGTTGGCATACATGGCGAGGCCTTCCTCGCTGGAGAACACGGGGCCTTTGGCCACTTGCGACTTGGGGTCTTCATCCAGGCTGCATGCAGCCAGGCTGAGGGCCAAGGTGATGAAGCATATTATCTTTTTCATATTCTGTTGAGTCTAAAGGGTTAAGGATATACCGAAGGTGACGGTCTTCAGTATTGGATAATTGTAGGATCGACCACCGTCAGTGAGCATCGGCGTAGTGTAGAGACCGCTGTTGACGAGGTTCAGCGTCTCGAGGTCGTCGCCGTTGATGCTCTCCACATCGAACTGCTTGATGTGCTTGTAGAAGGGTGTTATGGTCAGCAGGTTCTCACCCGAGACGTAGAGACGGCAGGCCTGAAGTCCAATCTTTGAAATCCATGCTTTGGGCAGTGAGTAGCCCAGCTGGATGTTCTTCAAGCGGATGTAAGCGACGTTCTGCAGATACTTGGTTTGGGTGAGGTGTAACTGACGGTTCCACTGGTGGGCAGTGTACCCACGAAGGCGCGGGAAGTAGGCATTTGGATTGTCCTCGGTCCACCAGTTGCCGATCATTTCTTTAGGGAAGTTGGAATAAGGACGGGAATAAGGTCCCCAGAACATACCGTTGTCGGAGCCCGGCCACCAGTCCTGCTTGCCTACTCCCTGGAAGAAGGCGGAGAAGAAGATGCCGTTCCAGTCGGCATTGAGGCCCAGGCTGAAGGTGTAGCGGGGCAGCTTGTTGCCAATGACCTTGCGGTCGCCCGAATCGCCAACCTTGCTGTTGCCCCACGAAATCTTATTGTTGCCGTCGAGGTCCTTGAACTTCAGGTCGCCGGCTTCCCATTTGTTGGCATTGTTAGGCATGATCTCGCTTTGGTCGGGACCGTTGATGATGTGCCCCTTGCCGTCGACATCCTTATCTGTGAGGTAGCCGTCGGTAACGAGTCCCCATATCTCACCCAGCGTCATGCCCTCATAATAGTTGTGCACGTCGGGTGTATAAGAACTTGCTCCGATGAACTTGTCCTTATTGGGATATTTGTCAATCTTTGTCTTGGCGTCGGCCAGTGTGGCGCGCACCTGATAGTGGAAGGGCTTCTCGGCCAGATTGAACTGGTCGTGCCAGGTGAGGGTGGTTTCCCAACCGTGAGTGGTCATGTCGGCATAGTTGCCTTTAGGCGGTGTGGCACCGTAGACGGCAGGAAGCTCGGTGCCCGGTACATACATGTCCTTATTCTTCCTTATGTAGTAGTCGGCTACCAGAGTGAGTCGGTCGTTGAGGAAGCCTGCATCAACACCGAAGTTGGTGGTGGTGGCTGTCTCCCAGGTGAGGCCGTCGGGGATGGGATTAGGCGACGAGGTGGTGATGTTCTTCTGCCCTCTGAGCAGGCGGTTCTGCTGGTAGATGGAGAAGAGCTCCTGGAATTGGTAGGGCGAGATGTTACCATTACCCAGAGAGCCATAGGAAGCGCGAAGCTTCAGATTGGAGATAGCCTTGGGCGAGATGTGCCAGAAGGGCTCCTGTGATACGCGCCAACCGGCCGAGCCCGATGGGAAGAATTTCCACTGCTGGTTGTTGGGGAACTTAGAGGAGCCGTCGTAGCGGCCGCTGAGCTCAAGCAGATAGCGCTCGGCAAACGAGTAGTTCACACGATAGAAGCCACCGGCGATGCGCCACTTGTTGTAGTTGCTGTTGATGTTGATGCTACCGGTAGTGAGGTTGATGTTCTTGGCTCCCGAGTAGATGAGCTGGTTGCGCTTCTCGAAGTCGTAGTTGTAGATGGACTGCTCGTAGTTCCAGCCGAGCATGGCTTTCACGTCGTGCACCTTGGCAAAGGTCTGCTCATATTGTGCATAGATATTGGTGGCCAGATACTTTGTGCTGCTCGTGGACTTCATGATGCTGTTAAAGGAGCTACCCATGTATTTTGTAGTGCCAGGAGCGGTGGAATAGGGCACAGGAGTCTGCTTCCCGTCGATATTCTCATCCGTATAGCGGAAGGTGATGTCGCCGTTGATGTGAAGGCGGTTCTTGAAGAAGGATGTGGTGAATGACGAGGTGTTGCGGAGCACCCGCGTGGTGAAGTCCTCGTAGTTGTTGCCGTAGTAGAAGCTTCCGAGGATGGTGGCACCGGCTTGTGTGAGGGTGCCGTCGGGATTGAACATCACGTTCGGGGCCTGTCCTTCAGACTCTATGGCGTACCACACATTGCCTTCGCCCACCGACATGGGGTTGTGGTACTCCATTTGGCTGAACTCGAAGTTGTTGGTCACTTTCAGCCAGTCGGTCACCTGGAGGCCGCCCTTAGCCCTGATGTTGAACATCTTATATTTGTCGGGATCGAAGTTGAAGACACCGTTCTGAGAGTAGAAGCGGCCTGAAAGCAGGAAGTCGGCCTTCTTGCCACCGCCCTGGATGCTTAGATTCTGCTCCTGTCCGGTGAAGGAGTCCTTATAGAGCATGTCCCACCAGTCGGTGTTGCCATAGTAGACATATTTGCCGGTTTTGGGATCGACCTCTACATCCGAGAGTCCTGAGCCGGTGCGGTGCTTTGCAAGCTCCTCATACCACTGGTCACTGTACTTGAGTGAGTGGTGGAAGTTGCTGGGCTTGCTGCCACCGGTCCATCCAGTGTAGGCTTGGAGGAAGTAGGTGGTGTAGTCGTAACCGTCGGTCACCACGTCGGGAACCACCGTAGGCGACTTGATGAAGAAGTTGCCGCTGTAGTTGACGGTCACTTTCTCTTTGTCGGGGTCTTTCGTGGTGATGAGCACTACTCCGTAGGTGCCTCGGGCTCCGTAGATGGCTGCTGCCGAGGCGTCTTTCAGTACGGTGACTGAGGCGACGTCGCTGGGGTTGAGCATGGCAGGGTCGCCCTCGACACCGTCGATGAGCACAAGGGCATTGCCACCCTGACCGATGGAGCCGGTGCCACGCACCTGGTAGGATGAGCTTCGGGTCGGCTTGCCGTCGGCAAAGGAAATCTGAAGGTTTGGAATCTCACCTTGCAGACCTTGGGTGAGGTTCGACACGGGTCGGTTCTCCAGGGCTTTGCTCGTCACCTGGTCGACGGCTCCGGTGAGGTTGGCTTTCTTCTGCGTACCGTAACCGACAACAACGACCTCCTGCAGCTCTGTGTTGTCGGAGCGCAGCGTTATCTGCATCTTGTCGGAAGCCTGTACGGTCTGTGTGGCATAGCCCACATAGGAAATGGTCAACTTTGCTTTTGGGTTTTTCAAGGTGAGGCGGAAAGCACCGTCGATATCCGTCACGGTGCCATTGCCGGTTCCTGCTTCCATAATGCTCACTCCGATAAGCGGCTCGCCTTTTTCGTCGACGACGCGCCCGCTTACGGTGGCTTGCTGTTGGGCAATGGTGGAAACTTCGGACTTGGCTGACAGACTGCTGTTCATGGGAGCTGCCGTGGCTCCGGCAATGCTCAGCAGACATGCCACGCTCACTAAAGGCATTCTGAATAGGCCTTTTGGGCTAATTTTATCATGTTCCATACATTAAGATTTAATGATTAAGGTGAGTTTTTCTTGATGTTGCGGGGTTTGGCAGGCATCGTCTTTTTTGGGGGGGCTGTGGTGTGCAATGTCTTGCTGCGGTGCTTATTGGTCCGGGGGAGGCTTTGTGCTTCTCTCCGTGGCGTGTGAGATGGTATGCATGTGTTGTTTCATAAGCGTTCTCTGGCTGACAGGAATAGTATGGTAATATATTAAGCTATCTGAGTGCAAATTAATAAAAAATGTATCAAGCTTGCAATAGATGTTTCAGTATTTAACATAATTTTTTGCCTTGCACCCTACAAGGGCCTCGGTAATGGGTACAAAAAAGCGCGGTCCTATACCTTATATATATAGGACCGCGCCGGTATATGTGTTCAGCTTTTCAGCCGAATAACGTCTTAAGCCTTGGCCGGCTCAGCTTCGAGGGCACGCTTGTCGCCGCGTCTCTTCCTAAGGACAACGAAGGCGATAGGCGATGCGATGAAGATGGAGCTCAGCGTTCCGAAGATGACACCCAGCGTCATGGCGAATGCGAAAGGCTGGATGCTCTTGCCTCCAAGGAAGAGGATGCAGAGCAGCACGATGAGCGTCGACACTGACGTGTTCAGCGTACGGGCCAGCGTCTCATTGATGGAGTCGTTGAAGAGTGACTCGTAGTCCTGCTTCGGATGCAGACCGAGATTCTCACGAATACGGTCGAACACCACCACCTTATCGTTGATAGAGTAGCCAATCACGGTCAGCACTGCGCCGATGAAGGTCTGGTCGACTTCGAGTGAGAAGGGCAGCAGACCCTGCAACAGTGAGAAGAGTCCGATGACAGTCAGAGCATCGAAGGTGAGTGCCACCGTGGAGCCGATGGAGAAGGCGAGATTGCGGAAGCGCAGCAGAATGTAGAGGAAGATGGCCAACAGGGCGATGATGACACTGATGATGGCGCTGTGAGTGACATCCTTGGCCACCGACGGTCCTACCTTTGAAGAACTGATGATGGAGCCACCCTGGCGGATGTCCGGGTTCTTGAAGGCTTCAACACTCTTTTGGCTCACCATGCCGGCAGCCTTCAGCGTGTTGTAGAGAAGCGTCTCGGCCTCGTCGTCAACCTTCGGGTTGTTCGATTCTATCTTGTAGTTTGTTGAGATTCGAATCGTACGGTTGTCGGTACCCAGCGAGAGGGCGCTGTTGGTACATCCGGGGAATGCCTTGGCAAGTACTTCGCGCACCTGCTCAGGCTCTGTGGTCTTCTCGAACTGGATGACATAGTTGCGGCCACCCGTAAAGTCGATGCTCTTGTCGAGACCGCGGGTAGCAAAGCTGATGAAGAATACCACGGTGGCGACGATTGCTATGGTGAAGGTTACTTTGCGCTTCTTCATGAAGGCAAAGTGGGCGTTCTGCATGAAGTGCTCCGAGATAGGAGTCCAATATTTCAGGTTCAGCCACTTGTCGTGACGAAGCTTGTAGTCGTAAACCAGACGGGTGAGGTAAACGGCGCTGAAGAAAGAGCAGACGATACCTATAATCCATGTAGTAGCGAAGCCCTGGATAGGACCTGTTCCGAAGAGATAGAGGATGACACCCGTTATCAAGGAGGTTAAGTTGGAGTCGAAGATGGCGCTGAAGGCATTGCTGTAACCAGCGGAAACGGCTTGCTTCATTTGCTTGCCTTTGCGCAGCTCTTCCTTAATACGCTCATATATCAGCACGTTGGCATCCACAGCCGTTCCTAACGAAAGCACCATACCGGCAATACCACTCATGGTGAGGGCTGCTTGGAAGGAGGTTAGAATGCCTAAGGTGAAGAATACGTTGATGATGAGGGCACAGTTGGCTATCATGCCCGGGATGAGGTTGTACATCATCACCATATATATAATAAGGAGAACGAAGGCGATGATGAAGGACACGATACCCTGCTGGATGGACTGGGCACCCAAGGTAGGTCCGACAACCTCTTCCTGCACGATGCGTGCGGGAGCCGGCATACGGCCCGATTTCAGGGTGTTGGCCAAATCTTTGGTTTCCTCAATCGTGAAGTTGCCGCTGATGGATGACTGGCCGCCGTCGATTTCGGTCTGCACGTTAGGAGCCGAGTAGACAGCATCATCAAGAACGATGGCCACGGCGCGCTGGATGTTGCGCTTGGTCAGGTCGGCCCAACGGCGTGCACCGTCGGAATTCATGGTCATGCTGACCTCAGGCTTGCCCGTAATGGGGTCGAACTGGTCCTTGGCGTCGGTGATGACGTCACCCTCAATAGGAGCACGACCGTTGGTGGTAGTCACCTTGAGTGCATAGAGCTCGAAGGTGTTCTTCACCTTGAGGTCGGTAGAAGCCTTGGCACTCCAAAGGAGCTTCAGGTCGGAGGGAAGCACTTGCTTGGCAACCGACGAGTGGATGAGGCGATTGACAGCTGCGGTGTCGCGTACATTGGCGAATCCCACGAGAGCCTTGTAGCCTTGTCCTGTGAGCGAGAGGCGGGCCAACAGCGGATGCTGCTTCAGCATCTGGGCTTCTTGGCTGTTGCTGCTCTTGGCGGTAGGCTCGTCAGTGTTCTTAATCTTGAACTTAGGCTGTGCCTTTGCAACCGGCTTCTTGGCTTCGGCCGTCTTGGCAGTTGTAGAATCTTTCTTAGCGGCGGTTTCACTCTCGCCGGCTGCCAGACGTGTGTCGAGCTGTTGCAGATAAGGAATGATTTCCTCAGCATTGTAGGTCTCCCAGAACTCCAGGTTGGCGCTTCCTTGAAGCAGCTTGCGCATACGCTCAGGCTCGCGAATACCAGGCATTTCGACCATGATGCGGCCTTCCTGCCCCTCGAGCTTCTGAATGTTGGGCTGTACGACACCGAACTTGTCGATACGGGTGCGCACCACGTTGAATGAGTTGTCGATGGCAGCTTGGATTTCGCTGCGCAGCACCTTCTCTACCTCGCTGTCGGTGCTGTTGGGGCTTACCTTGCCTTGCAGCTCAGTTGTGGAGAAAACCTCAGCCAAGGTGTGGCCTGGTGCGTTGTGGTGATAAGCGTTGATGAAGAGCGTGAGGAAGTCTTTCTGACTGGTCTCCTCTTCTTTTCTCGCTTCCTGCATTGACTTAGTGAAAGCTACGTCGGTCCTGTGGTCGGCCAGCATGTCAATGACGTCGGGTACCGAGATTTCCAGGATTACATTCATACCGCCTTTCAGGTCAAGGCCCAGCCCGATCTGCGTCTCCAGGCACTTTTGGTAAGGATAGATGCCCAAATACTTCACAGAATCTTTGTAATCCTGCTGGGCAATGGGATCTTTCAACTTAGCAGCCTGACTGTCGTAGTAGCTGGTGGCTACGCTGAAGGACAGATAGAAGATGCTTGCAAGCGTCAATAAGACGGCTGTTACAATTACAATTCCTTTGTTCTGCATGTTTGTTTTTATTGTTTTATATTTGTTTTTCTCAACGTTTTGCAGTCCTGCAAAGTTAGCTATTTTTTGTCGCTCTCAAAAATTTATGGCCCTTAAATATTCATTTTTTACTGATTTAGCTTCTTTTTCTTCAGCCAGGCGATGATTGGGTAGTGGTCGCTGGCCTTTATCGTGTTGCCAACGACACACTTTAGCGGCGTGAAGTGCTCGTTGCAGAAGATGTTGTCAATTCTCACGTAGAAGCCTCCACGATGGTAGGTGATGCCGGGACCATTGCCGCTTTCCCGATAGCAATCGGTGAGTCCTTCTGCGATGGTGCGACGGGCATAGGAGATGGGGCCGTCGTTGAAATCACCGCACACGATCATGGGGTAATGCTTATGCTTCCGGATGAATGTGGCTACGGCCTCTGCCTGGGGGGCACGCTGCATGGAGGCCTCACTGATTTTCTCATAGAGCATGTGGGAGACGGCACGTGCCGAGTCGCTGCCCAAGTCTTGCTTTACCAAGTACTTGAATTGCAGCTTGTCCTCGCGTGAAAGACCTATCGACTGGAGGTGGTTGGCAACTACGATAACCGTGTCGGAGCCCATCTTCAGGAAGAAGGCTGAGGAGTGGTTGCTGAGTGAAGGGTAGGGGATGGCTTCCCGGCGGATGATGGGGTAGCGGCTATAAAGACGGATGACATCCCCATTGCTGTAGCTTGTGGTGTCGCGATGTGAATAGAGCCGGTTCATTACGGAGTCGACGACTTTTTCCGGTGACCCGCTGACATCAGCTTCCTGAAGGCAGATGATGTCGGCATGTTGTTTCTGTAAGTAGTGAAGCAATGCGAGCGTGCTGTCCGGATATTCGGTGCTGAACATCCAAACATTGAAGGACACGACTTTGAGGTCGGCACCTTTGGTGGTCGTGAACGGATTGAGCGGACAGTAATTGCGTACAGGATGGAAGCAGATGATGAAGCCGGCCAAAGGGATAAGGACATAGCGTGGCTTTACTACCACCCAAAATACGAGAAAGACGATGTTGAGTAGCAGAAAAGCAGGAAAAGCCAGTCCTACGATGCTAAGCAGCGGAAAGGCGATGGGATCAAGGTGATCGGAATAGCCCACAGCCGTCATCGCGATGACACTCGCGATGTTGGCTCCGGCAATGAGTTGAAGAGTGAAGCTGCGAAATTTCCTCATGACGGCTTATTGCCTCTTGCTGTTGTCAAAGAGACGTCGCTTCTCTTCGGCAGTCAGACTGTCATATCCACTTCGGCGAATCTTGTCGAGTATGCGGTCTTTCTCCTCTTCACGCGCCTTCCTGCGTGCGTTGTAGTCCCTGCCGGCCTCTTCCCCGTCCCGACGCTCTTGCTGGGCTTGCTGTTTATTGCGCTGATGTGCCTCCCAGCGCCGTTTCATATTGCCGAAGAACTGTTCCCCACTATCACAGCCATAATAGTTGCTGAAGGGGTGGCGTTTCCAATAACGGATGAGGAGATAACCGAAAATCATACCCCCGAGGTGGGCGACGTGGGCAACATTGTCGCCTGGCGTGGCTATGGCCGAAAAAAGCTCGACGCCTGCAAAGATGACAACAAACCATTTAGCCTTGATGGGGATGGGCAGGGGGAAAATGAAGATGCGGTCCTCGGGGAAGAGCATGCCGAAGGCAAGCAGAATGCCGTAGATGGCTCCAGAGGCGCCCACGGTAGTCCATTGGCTCAACAGGCCTTGGTTGGCCGCCACAATCTCCTGAAGTGGAACTCCAGGAAACGCGCCGGCAGCAATGTAAAAGGAGACGAACTGCGCTATTTCCTGCGACAGACCTGCTCCGATGCCACATACGAGATAGTAGAGCAGAAAACGGTTGCCCCCCCACATGCGCTCCACTACACAGCCGAACATCCATAGCCCGAACATATTGAAGAAGATGTGCTCGATGTTGGCATGCATGAACATATAGGTGACGAGCTGGTAGATATGGAAGTCATGGGCCAGGAAAAAGTGCAGGCCGAACAGATTATTTAAGTCGACTGTCGAGCGAAGCACGAACATGGCTATGAATGCCAGAATATTGAGTATAAGCAGGTTCTTGGTGACCTTAGGGATATTAAACATAATCAGTGTACGTTTGTTCTTATGCGTGCAAAAGTACTAAAAATATCCCGTAAATGGCACACAAGCAGGAGACTAACGACTTTTTTTGATGAATATCTTCATTTTTTTCTCTTTTTTGTTTGTATTCTGAAATGTTTCGGCTATATTTGCCGACGTTTACACATTAGGACATTATTATTAATCAATAAATATCAATGGTATGAACAAGTCAGAATTAATCAATGCGGTTGCCGAGAAAGCTGGGCTTAGCAAGGTTGCTGCCAAGTCGGCATTGGATGCTACAGTAGAAGTTATCAAGGACCAGCTCGCTAAGGGAGAGAAGGTGCAGGTCGTAGGTTTCGGCACGTTCGAGGTTTCTGAGCGTGGAGCTCGTGAGGGTATCAATCCCCGCACAAAGGAGAAGATTCAAATTGAAGCCAAGAAGGTTGCCAAGTTCAAGGCCGGTGCCGACTTCAACAATGTGCTCAAGTAATTTCTGAAATACGACAAGTTCTACGGGGCAGTCTCTTACATGTGTTGAGAGGCTGCCCTCGTTTTTGCAGCTCGCTCTCGGCACTTTGTCACCGGGAAGACACTTTGCAGTTACAAGTTTCTTTGGATAATTAGGGGTGACGCGTTGACGAAGCCTGTAGTGCCGTCTTTGAGGTTTCTTACACTTTCCTCCTCAACTTCCCATCTGCCCTTCCTGGCACCAGCGGCTCCGTCGGCCTCGCCCTTCGGCTTCAGCCTGCAATGGTAGACCTCGCTGAGCGTTAAGGCCATGGGGTCAGCATGCTTACGGCATATGGCGTAGATGTCTCCGCCTATTGGCGTACATAGCTCCGCCTTTTGGTGTAGATGTCTCCGCCAATTGGCGTAACATCCGGCACCTTTGGCACACGGCGTTCCGACGTTGCCGATTTTAACTGATGCAACCAAAGATTCTTATGGGTTGAAGCGATGTTCTGCGGTGTTGATGTCGCCGACGTTGCAACGCTATAGAAGTTTGTTCGCAGCACAGAGGCCGTTTGTTCGCAACGCGGCGGCCGTTTGTTCGCAACGCGGCACCTCTTCGTTCGCAACACAGCGTCTGTTCGTTTGCTGACGCAGCAAAATCTAAAGAGTGCGCCGACTCCTTCACACCACCTCATCACCGACACCCACGGACTTTCTCTACTGCGCCATGAATTCCTTTCCTGTTTTTTCGGTGTTATGAAGATAATTTGCTAATTTTGCAGGTAAATAGAACAACATCAAATCTATGGAGCATAAGAATTATAAGCGCACGCTTGTCACGGCAGCATTGCCTTATGCCAATGGCGGCGTGCATATCGGTCATTTGGCCGGTGTTTATGTGCCTGCCGACATCTACGTGCGCTATCTTCGGTTGAAGGGCGATGACGTTGTCTTCATCGGAGGCAGTGACGAACACGGTGTACCCATCACCATCAGAGCTAAAAAAGAAGGCGTGACACCGCAAGACATTTGCGACCGCTACCATAAGCTTATTAAGAGAAGTTTCGAAGACTTCGGTATCAGTTTTGATATCTACAGCCGTACCACTTCCAAGACGCACCAGAAGCTTGCCTCGGACTTCTTCCGCAAACTCTACGATGAGGGCAAGCTCATTGAAAAGGAGACTGAGCAGTACTACGACGAGGAAGCCCACCAGTTCCTGGCCGACCGCTACATCGTCGGCGAATGTCCCCACTGCCATAATCCGCATGCTTATGGTGATCAGTGCGAGAAGTGTGGTTCCGACCTCAGTCCCATGGAGCTCATCAACCCCCACTCCACCATCAGCGGCTCGAAACCGGTCGTCCGGAAGACCAAGAACTGGTATCTGCCCTTGAACGAATACCAGGAGTGGCTGAAGAAGTGGATTCTGGAAGGCCACAAGGAATGGCGCCCCAACGTCTACGGACAATGCAAGAGCTGGCTCGACATGGACCTGCAGCCCAGGGCCATGACGCGCGACCTCGACTGGGGTATCCCCGTTCCCGTGGAGGGCGCCGAGGGAAAGGTGCTCTATGTGTGGTTCGATGCGCCCATTGGCTATATCTCCAACACGAAGGAGCTCTGTGACAGCCAGCCTGAGCGCTGGGGCTCATGGGAGAAGTGGTGGAAGGACCCCGAGACACGGTTGGTTCACTTCATCGGAAAGGACAATATCGTGTTCCACTGTCTCATCTTCCCCGTTATGCTCAAGGCTC
>ONMG01000200.1 GCA_900318855.1 uncultured Prevotella sp. | reverse complement strand
TGCCATAAGGTGCAATTGCTCATGTCGCTTGTCGGCGAGAACCGCGATGTAGCCGATCCCTGGTATACGGGCGATTTCGAGCGCACCTATCGCGATTTGGCCTTGGCCCTTCCCTCGCTGCTCAAGTAGAAGTTGAGGGTCACGGCCACCCTCTTAATCCCGTTTGACTTTGCGGCGTTGCCACCATAGGTAGTAGCCACTGAGGGGCAGACAGCCGCCGATGAGGGCAGCCAGGAAGTACAGCAGTTGGCTGAAGCCTCCGAGCCAGGTGCCTGTATGTAGCGTCTTTACATTGATGCCTCCGTGTGAGCCTCCCTTTTGGGGCGGACGGCTGGAGTGATGGCGGTCTGGCCGGGCCAAAGCTGTTTTTGCTGCCGATGGTGCTTCTTTCATGTTAAGTGCCTTCCCTTTGTTTTGGCTGCGCGGCCCGCCTTGTTGTCCGATTACGGTGTTCACGCCGTTGCGATACCATCCGTAGGAGAAGGCTGGTCCTGTGAGCGACATGATGAGCAGGAACGCCACGGCATAGATGCCCAGACTGACATGACTGTCGTAGACGAATCGGCGGAAACCCTTCTTGCAGTGCACCGTAAGGCGGGATTTCAGCATCGCTTTGTTTCTCGGCCACCAGCCGACGATGCCTGTTAGCAGCACCAGGGTCATGGCCATGGCCGAAAGGCTGGTGATGACGCGCCCCACCGAGAGACCCCCGTGCGGATTCTCGGGTATCATGAATAGCCAGCGGTGCAAGCGGAACAGGGCATTAAAGAAGGCCATGTCGTGGGCGTCCTTTCCCATCATACTGGCTATGGACTCTGCCAGAATGAGGAGCGCTCCCGAAAAGCACAATATCGACATAAACACACCGAAGGGGATGGCCAGCCAGCGGTGCAATTTCAAACATAGTTTTCTCATAAATACTTGTGTTAATGATGAGTGATGCCTGGGGCCGGCGTTAGAATTGCCGATGCCCGGAGGCGTTAATTATCCTGAGCCGTGAAGGCGTAATGCTGTTTTGACGTTGAGAGCGGCAAAAGGTTTAATCCGCAAATGCTTTATTTCTCGCACCCCTGAGGTTCCCATCCTCTCACCCCTGGTCGGGAGGTACTCTCGTCCCTGGGCGATAGGCGCTCTCACCCCCGGTCGGTAAGTAGTGCCGCCCGTGAGTGATTCAATCCATTGAGGGGTAGAGTGTTATACACTTGATGTAGGGACGCGTGATTTTTCTTCTTCGCTGCGCCTAAACTAAGGGCTGCATCCTAAGTCAGTCGGACTATAGCAGCTGCTCAGCCCATATCGGGCACCATGTCGGCCAGTGCCCGCTTGTTGATGATGCTTATCGTCTTGCCGCTGATGTCGATGAGGCCCTCCTGAACGAAGGCGTTCAGACAGCGTTGCAGCGAGAACTTGGTCACGGCGAAGGTGTCGGCAATCTCTTGGCGGGAGTGCTTCAGCACAATGGTTTCGCCACCGCAGTGTCGTGTCTCCTCCAACAGGAAGCGAGCTACTTTCTCGCGTACAGTCTGGAGCGTAAGCAGACGGACTTTGCGGGCCAGGAAGCTGCTGGTGCCCGACAGCAGACGGATGAAGTTGAGCTCCACCCGCTCATCGGTTCTGAGCAACTGGTGAAGGCTTGCGGGAGTCATGCGAAGCACCACCGTGGGCATCTTAGTCTCTACGCTGACCGGCATCTTGTTGTTCTCCGCGAAGATGAACGACGGAGCTACCAAACTACCGGCCTGCAGACTGCTCAGTTGCACCAGCTTGCCCGATGCTCCCACCATGCGTGCGGTGAGTTCACCCTCCACAATGATGTCGGCATATCGGCAGGGTGTGCCTGCTAAGGCATAGATGTCATTCTTGTCGAATCTCACCAACCGACTGCTCACGGTCGGCATTAAGACTGCAAGGTCGTCGGCTGTGAATCCCTTGAACAGCGGGCAGCTCAGCAGAGCTCGGGTCACTTTTGTATCCATATCCTTAAGATTACTTTTAGGGCAAAGTTACACATAAAATCTCAACAACCCGAAGCATGGCAGAAGAAAAAGTGCGTGGCGGTCACAAATGTTAACACTGTTGAGCAGTGGCACAGTGCTTGCAGGTTGTCAGGTGACTGGGAATCATCGAAAATATTGGAGATGAAGAAGGCACTGATTTCTATGGACTCGACAGCCGGCTTCTGTCAGGCATTTGTGGGGGAGGTTAGAGCAGGAGTCTAATAGTATATCGGTAAGCGTAAGAACATTGCCTTTCTGCAGGTCATCGACGGAGAGATGGAACTCATGGTGGAGCATACGACCTACACGCTGAAGGCCGGCGAGAGTTTTGTCATCCCCAATGGCTCCCTGCATGCCGTTCATGCCGTCCGCCACTTCAAGATGATTCTATCCATGATACGCGGCTGAGCAACATGGGAGGCATCTGCGAGTGCACAAAGTGCATTCTATTATGACAAAAACATTTAAAACACTTGTTGTGATGCAATGTCTTCGACTTTAGTTTCTTCTTCGGTGTCGGCTTGCTCCGAAGCTCGTTTTGGCAAGACAACACCGGATAGAAACAGGGGACACAGGATATTTTCCGTGCCAAGTTGGCTCTCTACGAACTCGGCTCCCCGACAGTGCCGCCCCGCATGTTGGCATGGGTCAGCGTGGAGTTGCACTCGGCCATCTCCTCGAGTGCGACAGGCGGCGAGAAGTGCGGCATGGAGAGCTGCACGTAAGG
>ONMG01000202.1 GCA_900318855.1 uncultured Prevotella sp. | reverse complement strand
TTTCAACAGGAAGAGTTTGGCGGCACAGGATATTTTCAGTGACAAGCAGGCTCTCCGCAAACTCGGCCACCACCGACAGCGCCGCCCTTATCGTCATGCCGGCACATATCAGCGTGGTGCTGCGCTCGGCCATCTCCCCGAGCTCGGCAGGGGACGAGAGATACTGCAGACGAACTGCACGTAGGAACGGCTGAGGCCCTCACCTTGAGCATTCGAAAGTAAGCATGCTGCCCCCATGGCCATAACGCTCAGCGAGGCCTACCATCGCAGGCCGATGCCGAAAGTGCCAGGAAGAGCGGATGGGGAGTAGAGGAGTGAAGTTTGTAACTGATTGGCATGTAAAGACAACAGTGAAGGAATATAGGCCTCACTGATAGATGCCCGTGGTCGAAGTTTCAACCACTGGCATTTTCCACTGAACCGCGATTTGTCCGAACAGAACGCAAAATTCAACCGCACAACTTGAAAATTTTCTCCGAAAGGAGCCGGCTTCTCAGAATTTATTCGTATTTTTGCCCCGCCGTGTTGAGGGGACGCTGCATGCTTTTGCACCACTAAGTGAAGCACTTCTTTCGGCAAGACTATATCCTGGGTAATTTCATGTGCTCAGTATATTGTAAAGAACTTAAGACTACTGTGGCGCGAATATCAGGTAATGGGAACGTCCTCATGGACTGAGAAAACAAGGAATATGCCCCTGAATCCTGACTTACCGCATTTGAACATGAGTCAAATTAGAGATGATATGAACAACAAGTTGGGAACTGAATTTGAGAAGATAGAGGAGAAAGTAGAGAGCAGCCTCAACATCCCGAACGACTTTGGCAGATTCCGCCAAATGATATCTTCACACAATTTGGGCTTGCGAACATCTGCCATTAAAAGAATTTGGGAGCGAGTCAAGAATCACGAGCATATTTCTACTGCCACTCTTAACAAGTTAGCTCTTTTTGCCGGTTTCCAGAGTTGGCAGGATTTCGATGAGACCTTGCATGGTGAGACCGACGCAGAAATCAATTATGAGGACGACAAGTAGGGCACCCTTCCTATGCTTGCCACTTATCACAATTGGCTACAAAGATGGTCTTATTAGGGAAATCCCTATGTTAATGTAGGGGAAAAACAGGGCACGTTACTGAATTTAACTATACTTTTGCAGATGCTAAGATCGGTATAGGATTGCTCTTGCCACACAGACATCAGCGAGCAGCCCGCATTCCTACCATCGGCAAGAAACGGAACAGAAAGGAACTACGATATGAGAAAAGGTATAGTGATAGCAGTTAGCGCAACCATGTTGCTGAGTGGCTGTGGTTCTTACGAGGGAGCTGGCGCCTATACGGGTGCCACATTTGGTTCCATCCTTGGCTCTGCCATCGGTGGCATCAGCGACGGGCCACGCGGTTCGGATATCGGCACCCTTATCGGCACAATTGGTGGTGCCGCCATAGGTGGAGCCATTGGTGCTCAAGCCGACAAACAACGGGAGGCGGATTTGCAACAATACCAACACGACAAGGCTGAGCGTGCAGCCGCAAGAGCCCGGCGCCAGCAACAGTCGGCGCCTCAATCTAACTCTAAGCAAGCTGCGCCCAACAGCTATCAGGAAGAAGGCAAGGAGGAGAGCGGCTTCGATTCTTCCAATAGTGGAGACGACCGCATCTACGACTTCAACAGTTCCGACTACACGGGGTCATACAGTGCCCAACAGCCTACAACCTCACTACCTTCCGGCTCGAGCGTAAACAGTATTGCCAGCCATCTTTCCTATCAGCCTGCAATCGTTGTGAAGAATGCCCGCTTTGTTGACGACAACGAGGACGGAGTTATTGAGCGTGGAGAAATCAGCAAGATAATCTTCGAAATCTACAATCAGGGCGAGACCGTCCTTCACGATATCCAGCCTACTGTGATAGAAGCCTCGGGCAACAGACACCTTTATATCTCGCCCAGCATCCACATTGAGACCATTGCTCCTGGCAAAGGCATCCGCTACACGGCTATGGTCAAGGCCGACAATCGGATTGGCAACGGGAAAGTGAAATTCTGTGTCAGCGTTCTTCAAGGCGAGAACGCCATCTCTAAGATAACGGAGTTCAACATTCCCACTCGGAAATAGGGAACACAGGATATTTTCCGTGGGTTAGTTAATCACAATTCCAGAATAGTGTACCCACGGGACATGATGCAAGTAAGATTACTGACTCATCTTTGGTTTGCCAAGAAGGAAGATCTCTATCTGATTAGTAATCGATGACTCAGCATAACAGCCCGAGAGTGATGATGTTATGCGCATTCTCATGGAGACTTCTCCTCAGACATCCCGCGCTGCGGGTCCTAGCGTGTGCCCCCTCGGGGCACTCACTTCTTCTCTGACTGCTGACGACCATGGACGCTTCGCGACTTGTCTTGACTCAGATGAGAATGGCTGTGAATGAGGGAGCTGCTGATACATGCAGCAAGGACAGTCCTTTCAGGGCACTCACTTCTCATTTGGCAGCATATCGCTCTTCCTGATAGTCAGAGCGAATGTGATGTGCGCAGCAAGGACAGCTCCTAGGGGGCTGAAGCATAGGTAGCCCCGGTCAAGCGACGATAGAAGCGCAGACCAGGGGCGGTGTGCCCTGCCACAGCTGACGTGCCCCGAGGGGGCACACGAGCACGAAGTGAGCAAAAGCCCTTCGAAGCACCAACCACGGATATTATCCACAGAGCCGGAAATAGCCTTCCCCTGTGGGAGTGACGCTCTTTGGGGGACGCGTCAGTTAAACAGTCCTTCGCTCCAACTCTTCACCCGGCTGAATATCCGGCTGAAACCATTCTCGGCAGGTTCATTCTTGCCGGGATGTTTTGTGGTCTTCTTTGTGGGTGACTGATGAGGAGCCGCCTTTTGCGATTTTCTATGCTGCTGGCTCATCGGCGCGGACGCTTCTTCCTTACCATTCGCAGGCTCCTCGCTCTTACCCTTCTTCCACTGGTCAATGAAGCTATATCCGGCCTCCGTCACTTCGAAGTCCATCTCGGGCAATTCAATACGTTGCACCACCTGATCCGGAACTTTCGCCATACCGACAGGTTCCACCTCCACCATAGCCACACCATGTCCCAGGATTCCGAGCTGTTTTGCAGCACTCCACGACAAGTCAATGATACGTCCGCGCGCGAATGGGCCGCGGTCGGTCACTCTCACTACCACTTCCTTGTCGTTAGCGGGATTTCTCACTCTTAACAGCGTACCAAAAGGATAGACGCGATGGGCACAAGTCAAACTGTCGTGATGAATCCGTTCACCACTTGCCGAGCGAGCACCGGTGGCCCGCTTTGAATAAAAAGTGGCCCTTCCTCTCTGGACCTGAGCGTCCACAGAGGAGAGAGCCACCAATAGGAGAAAAATAGTAATTAAGCCTCTTTTCTTATATTCCATCTGTTAATATTACACGATGCCTTGCGCCATCATGGCGTTGGCCACTTTCATGAAGCCAGCTACGTTGGCACCTTTAACGTAGTCAATATAGCCGTCGGGCTGCTTACCGTACTTCACGCACTGCTGATGAATGGCATGCATGATATGGTGTAGCTTCTCGTCGACCTCCTCCTGCGTCCAATGCAGTCGCATGGAGTTCTGTGTCATCTCCAGTCCAGACGTAGCCACGCCACCGGCATTCACAGCCTTACCCGGAGCGAAGAGCTGCTGAGCCATAACGAACTTCTCCACAGCCTCAGCCGTGCAACCCATATTGCTCACCTCGGCCACACAAAGCGGACGGTTAGCCAGGATTCGGTCGGCATCCTCGCCGTCGAGCTCATTCTGCGTAGCACAAGTCAGATAGATATCAGCCTTCTGCTCCCACGGCTTATGTCCTGCCACGAACTCAGCGCCGGAGAATTGCTCAGCATAAGGAGCACAAACATCGTTGCCACTGGCACGCAGTTCCAGCATATAGTCATTCTTCTCACCACTGATTCCATCGGGATCATAGATGTACCCGTCGGGACCACTAATGGTAATCACCTTTGCGCCCAGTTCAGTAGCCTTCTTCACGGCGCCCCATGCCACGTTACCGAATCCACTCAGTGCAATGGTCTTCCCCTTCATGTCGAGTCCGTGGGTGAGCAGCATCTCATTGACGAAGTAGAGGGCGCCATATCCCGTAGCCTCAGGTCTGAGGATGCTGCCACCCCACTCCATGCCTTTGCCGGTGATGACGCCGCCATGGAACTGACTGGTGAGTTTCTTGTACTGTCCGAAGAGGTAGCCTATCTCACGGCCTCCCACACCGATATCACCGGCGGGGATATCCTCATCCGGGCCAATGTATTTATAGAGCTCACTCATGAAAGCCTGGCAAAAACGCATTATTTCAGCATTGCTGCGACCGCGCGGAGCAAAGTCTGAGCCACCCTTAGCACCGCCCATTGGCAATGTGGTCAGGGCATTCTTAAAGGTCTGCTCGAAGCCAAGGAACTTCATGATGGACAAGTTCACCGAAGGATGGAACCGCAATCCACCCTTGTAGGGACCGATAGCACTGTTGAACTGCACTCTATAGCCGATGTTCACCTGCACCTCGCCCTTATCGTCGGTCCAGGGCACGCGGAACTCGATGACACGCTCAGGCTCCACAAGGCGCTCTATAATCTTAGCCTTCTCAAATTCGGGATGCTCATTGTAGACATCGGCTATCGACAACAGCACTTCCCTCACAGCTTGCAAATACTCCGATTCACCGGGGTGCTTAGCCTCTAAGGCTTGCATAATCTTTTCAACTTCCATAGTAGATTTATTTAAAAGTTAGTGTTCTTTAGTTATCATTGTGTTATTACGACGGGGCAAATATAGTGCTTTCCCGGCGAGTTTACAACTTTAACGGCTTAAATTAGTTTAAATCCGCTTACAAAAAGCATATACTACCCCCTAACTCAACCTATGTTGCCCAATTCGAATCAAAGGCCCGACTTCGGCAATGCATCACCCTAAAATCAAGGCCAAGTGTTTTTAGCTGATTGATGTGCGAAGATGAAGGTGAAGTAAAATGGTCATAGAAAGGCTTACCACCATGGATGCGGGGTATCCACCACAGCATCAAAGATCCGACACACTAAAGCCATTCTTCATCCGTCTCACCTTCAGATTACACGACTCACTCACAATTTTTATCGCCTCGCTGAGGTTGTCCGTCGGCAGCACGCCATTGAACCGATAGTTATTTCGAATCCTTCCCAGCTTGAAGCCAGTGCCATAAGCCTCCGTCAACTCACGAAGCACCTCCTTTAATGGTGCATTTTGAAACACTAACGACTTATTGCGCCAGTCCACTCTTACCGGGACCTTGCCCACAGTTGTTACCGCTATGTTGCCAGTGCGCCGGTTCACGACAGCTATGTCTCCCGACGAGAGCATTTCCGACTTCCGTGTCTTCATTGCCGCGACACTCAGTCGGCCCTTTTCCAGAATCACTGTCACATCTCCCTTCTTCCGGCGAGCCTCCACATTGAATTCGGTTCCGAGCACAGTCACCTCAGCATCCTCCATGCCGACCACAAACGACGCATCCTCCTTATGCTTCACCTTGAAGAAAGCCTCCCCCTCCAGCTTCACCCTGCGCTCAGAACCTCGGAAAGCTGCGGCATTGTACTCCAGTTTGGTGTCCTGGTTCAGTTCCACCACCGAGCCATCCGGAAGATTGACGGTAGCCAGCTGTCCTTTGTCCGTTACGAAGGTCAGACTGTTCTTCATTTGGTTGTTCATCTCCCGATTGCTATCCATCAGATACAGCGAGATTACCACGAACAAGGGCAACAACAGGGCGGCCACACGCAGCAGCCAGTCGGAGAGCGTCAGCCGATGCGTCTTCTCCTTCGGCAGACTCTCCCTTTCCATCCCGAGGTGTGCATCTATCTTATCTTTCATCCTCCGCAGCTGCTCCTCCGTGGGTGCCGGTCTGCCGTCGTTGGTCTCCCAGATTTTCCGCATCACCGCTGTTAGTTCCTCAGCCGACCGAGTATCAAAGAATGACCTCAGCCGTGCAAGCTCCTCTGCCGTCAGTTTCCCGTTTATATATTTCTCAACCAATTCAAACATAGATATCAATCTTTAGTCATTAGATGCAGAACCACTCTTCAAGACATATAGAAGAAGAACAAGAGCCCCAGGAGTATCCTTTCTTCGCCCATACGACTGCGAAGCGTCTTCAAGGCCAGCGACAACTGATTTCTCACCGTCTGCTCGCTGAGTCCCATCCTTGCAGCAATCTCCTTGTTCGGCATTTCTTCCATCTTTGCATATCTCACAATCTTCCTTTGGGTGGGTGGCAGCTCTCCTATCATATCATTCATCCTTCGTGAAAAATCGTCGTACTCTACGGCGTGCTCTGTCCGGTTGCTGTCCTCTATCTGCTCCTGCACCTCCAGATAGGTGATATATCTCGGATCGCTCATCCGCTTGCGCCAAGCATTAATGACCAGGCGCCGTGAGATTGTGAACATCAGGTTGTTCAGATTCGTGTCCTCCCTCAGCTTAGCCCGGCTATTCCACAGCTTGACAAAGGTATCCTGCACGATTTCCTCCGCATCTTCCGCCGTACGGCTGAACTTATAGCAATAGCTGTACAGACGGGGAGCATAAGCGGAATAAATCGCGTTAAATGCTTCCATCGAGCCCAGCTTCAGAGCCGTCACCTTTTCAAGTTCTGTCATTGTATCTTCTGGCATTTCCATTCAGCGTTAATGCCACAAAGATACACAAAAAAAGCTTTCAGAGGCCAAACGCTCCAGCAAAAGTTGATTACATTTCCGTTAATTTCGTCCGTTTCCGCCACTAAGCTCCATTCAATCCACTTCGGTCCGCGCCTGAGTCTTTCCCCGACGGAAACTTCTCACGCCATATAAGCCCACCACACAGAAGCAGACAAAGGGCAGCAGATAGGAAGCGTTCACGGCAGGCAGCCACAACACATGGCCTAAATCGATAATCATCCCTTGCAACGGAGGCATGCTCGCACCGCCCACAATAGCCATCACGAGGAAGGCCGCGCCCAGAGAGGCATCCTGCTGGTCGACATTCTCCAAGGCGATGCCATAGATGGTGGGGAACATCAGCGACATGAACGCACTGATGCCAATCAAGCAGTAGAGCCCCGCCGTTCCTACAATGAACACACAGCCCAAGGTG
>ONMG01000203.1 GCA_900318855.1 uncultured Prevotella sp. | reverse complement strand
CTGTGGTAGCTGAGAGCCCTCACCAGGAAAGGGGTACGCCTTTTGTGCGAAGGGGATGCCATAAAAAAAGAGGTGTACGGTGCCCGCCTCGGCCCCGTCACCTCTGTTCTTATCGGTAAGCATCAGCACCGATGTTATTCCTCAGCAGGAGCTTCCGCCGGGGTGCTGGTCTGATGCTTGGTTTTTGCTCTATGATTACGCCGTGTCGTAGGTGCTTCGTTGATGACATTTATCGAAGTATCCGTAGCCACGGTGTCTTCCGGGTTCACCTTATTGGTGGTGTCGGGCTCGAATACGCTTGCCGGCACAGTGTCACCCGGGTTGTCCTCCTGCTTCGGTTGGGTGCGGTGGCAGGCGGTGAGAGCCATGAGCAGAAAAGCAGCTATATAGAGATGCTTGTACATGATGCTTGAGTATAAACTTCCCGGAAGCCCATGCTCTGCTTTTGCAGCAGGCACCGGTGACTTCCGGGATGATATTGGGTTCTGATTAGGCCTCGGCCTTGAACTCCTTCAGGTCGTCAGCATTGAAGGCCTTGATGTAGGCGCTATGTCCTGCTACCTCTTCCTCGGCCATTCTCACGAACACATGGGCACTCTTGGCAAAGAGTTCCGGTGCCTGAGTGGCGTCGGCCAGGATGAGCAGTGACTCGATGATGTCGGCTGTCATATTGTAGAGACGGCGTCCAAGGAAGTCGTGCTCGTCTTGGTTGGCATCAGCCTTCACTTTCTCCACAGCCTCCTCGTAGCGGGCAACCATGGCAGCGACGCGCTCTTTGAGCGGCTTCAGGTCGTCGGCCACCTCTTCCTCGAGCATCTCCTTGATGATGCTCAGGTAGGTGCCGTTGGTGATGTAGCGGATGGCAGCCACCACCTGCAGCTGGGTCGTACCTTCATAGATGGAGAAGATGCGGGCGTCGCGGTAGAGGCGCTGGCTCTTGTATTCCATGATGAAGCCCGAGCCACCATGTACCGAGATGGCATCATAAGCATTTTGGTTGGCATATTCCGAGTTGGTGCCCTTGGCCAGCGGAGTGAAGGCATCGGCCAGACGGCTGAACTTCTTCATCTCCTGACGTTCCTCGGGTGTGAGCTTGCGGTCGCGCGAGATATCCTCAAGAGCCTTGTAGATGTCCACGTAGCGGGCGGTCTGATAGAGCAGTGAGCGGCCGGCGTCGAGCTTAGCCTTCATCCGTGAGAGCATGTCGTAGACAGCCGGGAACTCAATGATGCGCTTGCCGAACTGCTGGCGTTCGCGGGCGTAGGCCAGTGCCTCATTGTAGGCTTCCTGCTCCACGCCGACGCTCTGAGCAGCGATGCCCAGGCGGGCGCCGTTCATCAGTGCCATGACGTATTTGATGAGGCCCAGACGGGTGCTTCCGCAAAGCTCAGCCTTGGCATTCTTGAACACCAGCTCACACGTGGGTGAGCCGTGAATGCCCAGTTTGTTCTCAATGTGGCGCACGGTGACGCCCCCGTTATCCTTATCGTAGATGAACATCGAGAGCCCACGTCCGTCGTGGGTGCCGGCTTCTGAACGGGCCAGCACAAGATGGATATCGGAATCGCCGTTGGTAATAAAGCGCTTCACGCCATTCAGACGCCATGTGCCGTCGGCATCCTGGGTGGCCTTGAGCATGACGCGCTGCAGGTCGGAACCTGCGTCAGGCTCTGTGAGGTCCATCGACATGGTGGCTCCGGCGCATACGCGAGGAATATATTTTTGGCGCTGTTCCTCGCTGCCGAACTCGTAGAGCGTGTCGATGCAGCTCTGCAGGCTCCACACATTTTGGAAGCCGGCATCGGCAGCGGCAATGACTTCAGACATCATGGAGAACACCGTGTTCGGCAGGTTCAGACCACCGTAGCGGCGAGGCATGGATATGCCCCAGAGGCCAGCCTTGCGTGTGGCATCGAGGTTCTCGTAGGTCTTGCTTGCATAGTGCATTCTGCCGTCAACGAGATGCGGGCCTTCGAGGTCGACATCCTCCGAGTTGGGTTCAATGATATTGGCAGCCACGTCGCCGGCAATGTCGAGGATGCGCTTGTAGTTCTCAATAGCATCTTCATAGTTGACAGGAGCGTCGTCGAACTTCTCCGCGTCTTCGTAGTTTCTTTCCTTGAGTTCTACGAGCCGTTTCATCAACGGATGGTTCAGATGGAACCCTATCTCCGGATGATCAGTATAATAATTAGCCATGTTCTTGTTTATCTTTATTTGTTTCTAAGTGTAGAAATACTGGGCTTCGAGCCGTTGGCGGGCTGAAAGCAGCTCCCCGACTGTCGGGTGGCAGAATGCCAGGTGCAGGTTGGCGCATCTGTGCATGTCCGCGGTGTCAGCCAGGGCAACCTCCCCTTATTTGCTGTTTTGCTTGTAATACTTGATAAGTTTCGGGACCACCTCCTCCACGGTGCCGGTAATAATGTAGTCGGCAATCTTGTTGATGGGAGCATCAGGATCGGTGTTGATGGAGATGATGATACCCGCATCCTGCATGCCGGCAATGTGCTGTATCTGACCGCTGATGCCGCAGGCGATGTAGACTTTAGGATGCACCGTGACACCCGTCTGGCCTATCTGCCGGTCGTGGTCAACCCATCCTGCGTCGACGGCAGCACGGCTGGCGCCAACTTCTCCGTGGAGCTCTTTGGCTAATTCGAAGAGCATGTCGAAGCCTTCCTTCGACCCCATGCCATAGCCACCGGCTACCACGATGGGTGCCCCTTTGAGATTATTCTTGGCTGCTTCCACATGCCGGTCGATGACCTGTACGGCGTAGGAGGTGGGAGAGACATAGTCCTTGGCATCGGGATAGACCACCTCACCCTTGGCTTTGCCCTCGTAGAGTGCCTTCTGCATGACGCCGGATCGCACGGTAGCCATCTGTGGACGATGATCGGGGTTGACGATGGTGGCCACGATGTTTCCGCCAAAAGCGGGGCGGATGGCGTGCAGCATGTTGGTGTAGTGCTTGCCGCTCTTCTTGTCGTCGTAGTCGCCAATCTCCAGCTGTGTGCAGTCAGCAGTCAGTCCGGAGGTCAGGGCTGCCGACACACGGGGGCCGAGGTCACGGCCGATGACGGTAGCGCCCATGAGGGCAATCTGCGGTTGCTGCTCCTGGAAGAGCTT
>ONMG01000205.1 GCA_900318855.1 uncultured Prevotella sp. | reverse complement strand
CTCCCTAAGAAAATCCGCCGCACAGCCACCGTTCTTATCCTGCTGTCGGCAAGTGTGTCGGCTATGGCCCAGCGCCACATCATCTACGCCGACGATGTAGCCTCGCTTACAGTCACGGCGGGCGACGACTGGCTCTCACTGCCCGTCACCCAGCTCGGCGGCGAGCCTATACACATCGGCTTCGACGTGTTCACCCACGAGCGCCGGCGCTACACCTACAAACTGGAGCACTGCGAAGCCGACTGGTCGGCATCCACACAGCTGCTGACAAGCGACTTCGTGGCCGGCTTCGCCGAAGGCAACACCATTGAGGATGGAGAAGAATCACTCAACACCAATGTGCTCTACACCCACTACAGCCTCCAGCTGCCCAATAGCAAGTGTGCCTTCACCCGAAGCGGCAACTATAAGCTGACTGTCTGCGACGACGACAACAACGGCGAGCCCGTGCTCACAGCCTGCTTCATGGTGACAGAACCGCTGATGGGCGTCAGCATGCAGGCAACGACCAACACCGACATCGATGTCAATGTTACCCACCAGCAGGTTGGCCTCACGGTGAACTACGGAGGCCTGCGCGTGACCAATCCTCAAGAGCAACTGAAGACGGTGGTCCTTCAGAATGGGCGGTGGGACGACGCCCGCGTAAACGCCAAGCCCCAGTTTGTCATGGCCGACGGGCTCCGCTGGGACCACTGCCGCAACTTCATCTTCGATGCCGGCAACGAGTACCGCAAGTTCGAGATGCTCGATGTCGACCACACCACCATGGGACTGGAGACGCTCCATTGGGACGGCAACAACTATCACGCCTACGTCTGGACCGACGAGCCGCGGCCCAACTACGTCTTTGCCAACGATGCCAACGGCGCTTTTCTCATACGCAACAGCGACAACTCGGAAATCGACTATACCTGCGACTACCTGCTCACCCACTTCCGGCTGAAGAGCCCGAGACAGAACGGGCGCGTCTTCCTCAATGGAGCCTGGACCTACGACAGCTTCCTTCCTCAATACGAGATGCAGTGGAATGACAGCTCAAAATGCTATGAAGCCACGGTGAGGCTCAAGCAGGGCTACTACTCCTATCAGTATCTGCTGGTCGACAGTCAGGGACAAGCCGTCCACTTGCCCAGCGAGGGCAACTTCTATCAGACCGAGAACACTTATCAGGCCCTCGTCTACTATCGCGAACAAGGCGGCCGTTCCGACCGCCTTGTAGGCTATGCAAGTGTGAGAATCAAGTGATAGGCAGTCAGTAGGTCTGATGCTTCTCCGCCCACTCGTCGTTGCCGCGGATGATGAAGCTGTCGCCCCCGTCGCCCGAACTGAAGAAATTGCCCGTGAAGACGTACTTCTGCTTCACCACAGCGGGCACGTCGTCGAACTCCTTTTCCGCTATCTTCCGCTTGTCTTTATCCAGGGCCGTCACCGTGACCTTCAGCTTATCGGAGTTGGCACGGGGGAAGGTGAAGATAGTGTAGGACGACTTTCCCTCATAGGCTCCGGCCTCCACATTGAAATCCTCTGTCTGCCGGGAATTCACACAGCCCACACCGGCCACCGCGTCGAGTGTGGAACTGCCACCCGTATAATGGAACTCCATCACCTTCACGTCGGCCGGTGTGGCATCTTCAATGTCAAGACGGAAGGCAGCCACAGCACGTTCCAAATCCACCGTGAGGCTGCTGTCGCCTGTCACATTAAGCCGGCGGCAGGCATAGAAGGTGTCGGTAATTTTATTCTTATAGAATCTGATGGAATCGGGTCTTGTAATCGTGGCTGCTCCATCACCCCGGTGACCCAGTATCACCAGCGTGTAGACGCCTTTGGCCATCTTTAGCTCGAAGTGCCCGAAGCTATCGTCCTTTCTTTCCATGCTTAGGGTTCTCACTTTTGAATTGCCCTCGAAGAGAGCCACATCCAGTCGCGTGCACAACTCCCCGATAGGCTTCATCTCACCCTGTCGCTTCATACCGAAAGGCACCTGCGCATAGTTGCTACCGATGTTCACCGTGAGCCTCACCATATCCTTTCCCTCAGCATCGTCCTCACCCACTGGCTTCTCACACGAGAAGCAGCACAGCAGAACGAAGCACAGTAGCCCTAAGCCATAACTAAATCTCTGTCTTTCCATGATTCATCTATTTAGGTTCAACCTTGCAAAGGTATAACTTACCATCGGCGAAGACAAGCTGGATAGGCGAAAACAAGAGCGGTTTAACATGATTTAACGGCCATCTCTGACATGGAACTACAAAGGTCGTCGTACTGGCCTAATCAAAGGGGAAGGCCACTCTCCTCTATCGTCACCCACCCTCAGCCCCACTCCATTACCGCCCATCCGGCACAGCCTTCGGAAAATAAAGGTCGCAAAGTTTGGACAAACCGAAAAGACTCATTATTTTTGCAGGGCAAAGCCCCACATCGACAGTGATTCAGGGGCGTTAAAACACGAATTATGGCAGACAACACCCTGGAGACCCTCTATGCCCAGATGTTCGCTGGCATAGCTGAACTCATCAATGGTGAGGGGGGCGGCGGCCGGCTGCAAGGCCTGACGCTCAATGAGGAAGGCACAGCCGTCATAGCAGAGCTGCGGGCGGAGACACCCGCTTTCCTCACCTCACTGCTCGAAGAAATCAAGGACGAAGTGCGGCAATGGCGCGTGAATCCTTTTAACGGCATAGCCCTCACCGACAACCGGCACCTGGAGTTCACGCTCAAGCCCGACAACGAGATTGAGCGTCTCTACCGGGAAGCCGGACTTTAAGTCCGACAACAGTTCTCAAGTTCATCCACCTATCCACATTCAATCATTCCACCATTATGTCAACAAGAACCGTACTTATCACCGGAGCCACCAGTGGCATCGGTGAAGCCTGCACAAAGCGATTTGCCGAAGGAGGCTACCGCCTTATCATCACTGGCCGCAACGAGCCGAAACTCAACACGCTCACCCAGCAACTGCAGAGCCAGGGCAGCCAGGTGCTACCGCTACTCTTCGACGTGAGAGACCGCGACGCTGCCAAGCGCGCCGTGGAGAGCATCACTGCCGAATGGAAACCCATCGACGTGCTTATCAACAATGCCGGGCTGGCCCGCGGACTGGAACCGGAGTATGAAGGCAACTTTGATGACTGGGACCAGATGATAGACACCAATATCAAGGGACTGCTCACCATGACGCGCCTCATCGTACCCGACATGGTGAAGTGCAACCACGGTCACATCATCAACATAGGCAGCGTGGCCGGCGATGCCGCCTATGCCGGAGGCAACGTCTACTGTGCCACCAAGTCGGCCGTGAAGGCCCTCACCGACGGTCTGCGCATCGACGTGGCCCCCACGAAGCTGCGCGTCACCAACATCAAGCCCGGCCTTGTGGAAACCCACTTCTCCGACGTGCGTTTCCACGGCGACAAGCAGCGTGCCGGCAAGGTGTACGAAGGCATCCAGCCCCTCACTGGCGACGACATTGCCGACGTGGCTTTCTATGCCGCCAGCGCTCCTGAGCATGTACAGATAGCCGAGGTGCTCGTGCTGGCCACCCATCAGGCCAACGGCACGGTTATCCACAGGCAATAGACGGCAGACGAAGCCCGTGGAAGAGCAGCGGATGTCGGAGGCTTTCAGCAAACTGCCGTTCCCCGTTGTGGCCTGTGTAGGCAACCACGACTACTACACCGGCATCGCTTCACCATTGAGCTCGATCATCAGCCCTACCATTTGGAAGAAGCCGAGCAGAATGGTATCGACTTCGAGTTTCCCGGTCATACCCATCATGGGCAAGTGTGGCCCATCAGCTGGATAACAGACGCCATCTACGAGAAAGCCTTCGGACCGCTGCAGAAAGGCCGCACCCAATACTATATGAGCTCAGGCCTCGGCATCTGGGGCGCCAAGTTCCGCATCGGTACACAGTCGGAATACATTATGCTGCACGTCAAGCCCTCAAATCGGCAGTGCCTCACAAAGAAGCGGCAGTAAAAAAAAGCCCGTCCTTTTCTTTGTCAATTCATTCGTTTGCACTACCTTTGCCTTACGTATTTAAACTAAGTCTATGATAATCGATTTCAGTAAAATTAAGGAGGAAAAGATAGAGGGCTTCAAGGGCGGAAAAGGTCTGCTCGTGACCCACAACTACGTCGACGAGAAGGTGCGCATCATGCGTTCCACCCTTACCCCCGGCGCTTCCAGCGGCAATCATCTGCATGGTGAGAACTGCGAGGTAATTTACGTGCTGAGCGGCAAGATGACGTTCCATTGCGATGGCATCACCGAGGAGTGCATTGCCGGGCAGGTGCACTATTGTCCCAAGGGACATGAACACTGGTTCGAGAATCTCACCGATCAGAATGTTGAATATTTTGCAGTAGTAGCAGAACATCATTAACACTATGGATAAAATCATCACAATGGGCGAGATTATGCTCCGCCTGTCGCCCGAGGGCTTCAACCGTTTCGTGCAGGCCGAACAGTTCGACGCTGTCTATGGCGGGGGCGAAGCCAACGTGGCCGTAAGCCTGGCCAACTATGGTCACGAAGTCTACTACGTTACGAAGCTACCCGAGAACGACATTGCACAGTCGGCCATCAATTCGCTGCGCCGCTTTGGTGTGCGCACCGACTACATCGCGCGCGGCGGCAACCGCATAGGCATCTACTTCATGGAACGGGGCTCGGCCATGCGTCCGAGCAAGGTGGTCTACGACCGCGCCCACTCAGCCATAGCCGAGGCCGAGGCAAGCGATTTCGACTTCGACCACATCTTCAGTGATGCCCGCTGGTTCCACTTCACCGGCATCACCCCAGCCCTCTCCGAGAAGGCCGCCGAGCTGACGCTGGAAGCCTGCAAGGCCGCCAAGCGCCACGGCGTGACCATTTCGTGCGACCTCAACTTCCGCAAGAAGCTCTGGACGCCAGAGAAAGCGCGCAGCGTGATGCGCCCGCTCATGGAATATGTCGACGTCTGCATCGGCAATGAGGAAGACGCCGACCGCTGTCTCGGCTTCAAGCCCGATGCCGACATCAATGCTGGCCACACCGATGCCGATGGCTATAAGCAGATATTCCGCGAGATGGCCCGGCAGTTCGGCTTCCGCTATGTGGCCAGCACGCTCCGCGAGTCGTACTCGGCCTCTCACAATGGGTGGAAGGCCATGATTTACGACGGGCAGACCTTCTATGAGTCGCGCCATTACGACATTACACCCATCGTCGACCGCGTGGGCGGAGGCGACTCCTTCGCAGGCGGGCTCATTCACGGACTGCTCACCAAGACCACTCAAGGCGAAGCCCTGGAGTTCGCTGTGGCCGCATCGGCACTGAAGCACACCATCAACGGCGACGTCAACATGGTGAGTGCTGCCGAGGTGGAAGCCCTCGCCGGTGGCGATGCCTCAGGCCGTGTGCAGCGCTGAGCACCTCACGCAGACAATCCTCACAGTGCTCCCACCGCCGCAAGGCGTGAGGGGCACTGTGAGTATCCTGAACTAACACAAACCCAATAACACAACATGAAGAATCTGTTCGATATTACAGGCCAGGTGGTAGTCATCACGGGCGGCACAGGCATCTTAGGACGTTGCCTCGCCCACTACCTGGCAAGTCAGGGAGCCAAAGTGGCCATCCTGGCGCGCAGAGAGGAATTAGGCCATCAAATCGTGGAAAACATCCGTAAGGAAGGCGGCGACGCCCTCTTCCTGAAGACCAATGTCATGGACAAGGCGATGCTGGAGCAGAACCTCAGCGATGTGCTCGCCCGCTACGGGCGTGTGGACGCCCTGCTCAATGCGGCAGGCGGCAATATGCCGGGAGCCACTATACCGCCCGACAAATCATTCTTCGACCTCAATCCTGACGATTTCAAGAAGGTGATGGACCTCAACCTCATCGGCACGGTGCTGCCCACTCAGGTGTTTCTCCATCCCATGGCCGAGCAGGGCACCGGCGCCATTGTCAACTTTTCGTCGATGTCGGCTTTCCGCCCGCTCACCCGCGTGGCAGGCTATGGAGTGGCCAAAGCCGGCGTGAGCAATTTCACCGCCTACATGGCTAAGGAGGTGGCCTCAAAATTCAGTCCCCATATCCGCGTCAACGCCATCGCCCCAGGCTTCTTCCTCACCGACCAGAACCGGTCGCTGCTCACTAACCCCGACGGAAGCTGGACCCAGCGTGGCCACGACATCATCCACCAGACGCCCATGGGACGCATGGGTGAGCCCGAGGAGCTCTGCGGCACCATCCACTATCTCATCAGTCCTGCCTCGGAGTTCGTCACAGGCACTGTGGCCGTCGTCGACGGGGGCTTCAATGTGTTCTCCATATAATAATAAGGTAAACAATGATACTCTGTAATCAGTCATTCCGCTGGTACGGCCCCAACGATCCGGTGTCGCTGCACGACATCCGTCAGGGCGGAGCACGCGGTGTCGTCACAGCCCTGCATCACATCCCTAACGGCGAGGTGTGGAGCGTGGACGAGATCATGAAACGAAAACGCGAAATCGAGGCTGCCGGTCTGGAATGGTCGGCTGTGGAGAGTGTGCCCGTGCATGAGCACATCAAGACGCAAACGGGCCACTATCTCACTTACATCGACCACTACAAGCAATCGCTGCGCAACCTCGGACAGTGCGGCGTACGTGTGGTAACCTACAACTTCATGCCCGTGCTCGACTGGACCCGCACGGACCTGTCCTACCCCATGCCCGACGGTAGCCGGGCACTGCGCTTCGAGCGCGCCGCCTACATGGCCTTCGACCTCTTTATCCTGAAACGGCCCGAGGCCGAGGCTGAATATTCGGAGGCCGACAAGCGCAAGGCCTACGAGCGCTTCAAACAGATGAGTGAGGTCGACAAAGCACTGCTCACCCACAACATGATTGCCGGCTTGCCCGGTGCCGAGGAAAGCTTCACGCTCGATGAGTTCCGCAACGAACTGGCCCGCTATAAAGGCATCAGCCGCAAACAGCTTCGCAGCCACCTCATCGACTTCCTTCGTGAGGTGTGCCCCGCAGCCGAGGAGGCCGGCGTGAAGCTCGTCATCCACCCCGACGACCCGCCTATGCCCATTTTGGGGCTGCCCCGCATACTCAGTTCGGCTGCCGATTTCCAGGCTCTTGTCAATGCGGTGCCAAGTCCGGCCAACGGTCTATGTCTTTGCACGGGGTCGTTCGGAGTGAGTCCGGCCAACAACTGCATCGACATGATGCACCGCTTTGCCGACCGCATTCACTTCGTGCACCTGCGCAGTACAAAGCGCGACGCCGAAGGCAACTTCTATGAGGCCAACCATTTGGAAGGCGATATCGACATGTTCGGCATGATGAAGGCACTTTTGGAGGAGGAACAGCGACTCGGCGAGTCCATCGTGCTCCGCCCAGACCACGGACACCAGATGATGGACGATCTCAAGAAGCACACCAACCCCGGCTATTCCTGTCTGGGGCGCATGCGCGGACTGGCTGAGCTCCGAGGGCTGGAGATGGGCATTGCAAGAATGATGATGAACAATAAGAGATAAGCTATGGCTACATTCGACAAAATAGCAGTATTGCAGAAGATTGGGGCCACCGGTATGGTGCCCGTATTCTATCACGAAGACGCTGAGACCGCCAAGCAGGTGATACGAGCCTGCTATGAAGGAGGCGTGCGTGCCTTCGAGTTTACTAACCGCGGCGACTTTGCCCACGACGTCTTTGGCGAGGTGGTGCGCTGGGCGCGCAAGGCTTGTCCTGAGCTTGCCTTAGGTGCCGGTTCTGTAGTCGATGCACCCACAGCCTCGCTCTATATCCAGTTGGGCGCCGACTTCATTGTCGGTCCACTCTTCAACCCGGAGATTGCCAAGGTGTGCAACCGCCGCTGCATTCCTTACACGCCAGGCTGCGTCACGGTGTCGGAGGTGGGCTTCGCCCAGGAAGTAGGCTGCGACCTCATCAAGATCTTCCCGGGCAGCATCGTCGGTCCCGGCTTGGTGAAGAGCCTTCTGGCTCCGATGCCATGGACCAAGATAATGGTCACAGGCGGTGTGTCGCCCGAGGCCGACAACCTCTCAAAATGGTTTCATGCCGGGGTCTACTGCGTCGGCATGGGTTCGAAGCTCTTCCCTGCCGAGCGGATAGCAGCCGCCGACTGGAACTACATCACTGAGAAATGCCGCGAGTCGCTGGAATTCATCGCGAAAGCACGCAAACAGAACTAAATCTTTGACACTATGATACGCAACTTTATGGACAGCGACTTCCTCCTCGAAACGGAGACAGCGCGAAGGCTCTTCCACGAGCATGCCGAGCACATGCCCATCATCGACTTCCACTGTCACCTCAACCCGAAGGAAATTGCAGAGAATCACCGCTTCCGTTCCATCACAGAGCTATGGCTCGGAGGCGACCATTATAAATGGCGGGCCATGCGCGCCAACGGCATCAACGAGCGATTCATCACCGGCGATGCCACAGACTGGGAAAAGTTTGAAAAGTGGGCCGAGACGATGCCCTACCTGATGCGCAACCCACTCTATCACTGGACACACTTGGAACTGCGCACGGCTTTCAGCATTGAAAAAGTGCTCAACCCCGACACGGCACGCGAAATCTACGATGAGTGCAATGAAAAGCTGCAATCGCCCGAATACTCGGCACAAGGCTTCATGAAGCGCTTCCACGTGGAGACGGTATGCACCACCGACGACCCCGCCGACTCGCTGCAGTACCACCAGCAGCTGCGCCATGACCACTTCGACATAGAAGTGCTTCCGGCCTGGCGCCCCGACAAAGCACTTGACATTAGCCACGGCCCGGAATACAGGGACTACCTGAAGAAGCTGTCGAAGGCAAGCGGCATTGACATCCGCACCTATCAGGACCTCATTGACGCGCTACAAAACCGCCACGACTTCTTTGCCGAGGCCGGATGCCGTCTCTCCGACCATGGACTCGCACATTTCTATGCCGAAGACTACACCGGAGTGGAGGTGAGCGACATCTTCGACCGTTTCATGGCCGGCGAGCAACCCAGCAGGCATGAGACCGAGCAGTTCCGCTCCGCTCTGCTCTATGAACTGGCTGTCATGGATGCCGAGAGCGGCTGGGTGCAGCAGTTCCACTATGGCCCGCTGCGCAACAACTGTACACGCCTGTTCCAACAGTTGGGCCGCGACATCGGATGCGACTCCATGGGCGACGACCGCACAGCCAACTCCATGGCCCGCTTCCTCGACCGGCTTGACCGCCGTGGCCGACTGGCCAAGACCATCATCTACAATCTCAACCCGGCCGACAACCACATGGTGGCCTCCATGATAGGCAACTTCCAGGATGGCAGTTGCCCGGGCAAGATGCAATGGGGAGCTGCTTGGTGGTTCGCCGACCAGAAACTGGGCATTGAAGATCAGCTCAACACGCTGTCGATGCAGGGCCTCTTGAGCCGCTTCGTAGGCATGCTCACCGACTCGCGATCCTTCCTCTCCTACCCCCGTCATGAATATTTCAGACGCATCCTCTGCAATCTCATAGGGCGCGACGTAGAGAATGGTGAGCTGCCATCAACCGAGATGAACCGCATCGGACAGATGGTAGAGGACATCTGTTATTATAACGCGAAACACTATTTCCAGTTCTGAAGCCCGTCATCCCCTGCCCCCCTAAAGGAGTGGGCTGAGAGCTGATCCACTCAGACATAGACCAACTTCATCAATATGAAATCAGCTTCATTAAGCTTCCTCGTGCGTAGAGTTACCTCCGGCTTAGTATTCCTATTCGCAGCAAACGCTATCATGGCACAAAGCAACGGCTACACCCTGGGAATTGGAAAATATCCGGGACGCCCCTCCGAGAACTTCTCACCCTCGATGGCACCCTCGGCAACCTATCGCAATCTGGCTTTCCGCCGGATGGCTGTCGCCTCATCGTCCTACGATTTCAACCTCACAGCCCAACTCGTCACCGACGGCATCAGCGACCGACAGTCGCCATCATGGCTCGAAGCCTTCACTGGTAGAGGTGCCGTGAGCAGGGAACAGCGCGAGATGGCCTTCGACGACAATTTCTCCAGCATGGTGGTGCCGGCCGATGATGGCGTTGCCTTCGTCAGCTTCACCTGGCATCAGATGATGGTGAGTTTCGACGAGGTGCGTGCCTACACATCGGTGACCTTCAACAAGCAACTGTCGGACGGACGCTATGAGGCACAGCTTCAGACCTCTGCCGACGGCCGCAACTGGATTACCGTGGACACTGCAACCGGAATGGCCACCGACAGTGTGGGCAGTGGCGACAGCAAGGTATGCCCGATGGATAAGAGTGACGACAACCGATACGCTAAACGCCAGACCGGAATGCGGTTCCGGCTGTCGCACTCCGTGCGCACCGCCCATCTGCGACTCCTAATGCACATGAAAGGAGCTGCCCACTGGCATGTGACGGCCATAGAGCCTTTTGTGGCAGGAAGGCTGCAGGACGCACTGCCCTCGCAACATTTCGGCAGCGCATGGAAGAGCGGGCAGGGCAAGCAACAATGGATTTACGTCGACTTGGGCAGCAAGTCGAGCTTCGACAAGGTGATGCTCACCTGGTTGCAGCAACCGCAGTCGGCCGTCATTGAGGCCTCCGATGATGCCGTCAACTGGACAAAGCTCTGCACCGTGCCGCATTTCACGGCCATGGGCACGCAGACAGTGGACTGCCGGGGCGAGGCCCGATACGTAAGATTGCTGATGAACCAGGAAGCCAACGGTGGCATAGAGCTCTCCGAGCTAAAAGTGATGGGCCGCGGTGGCTTGCTGCCTGTGGCCCGCAACATGGAAGGCTTGAAGGGAGGGCGTTTCTCGCTGGCCGGAGGACAATGGCAACTGCAGCGCGCCTCGGAGGTGAAGGCCACAGGAGCCCAACTGTCGACTACGGCCTTCAAGCCACACAACTGGATTCCCGCTACGGTGCCGGGTACAGTACTCACTAGCTTAATTAACATCGGAGCTGTGCCCGACCCCAACTATAGCAGCATGATTGAGCAAATCAGCGACTCCTACTTCCGTTCCGACTTCTGGTACCGCGACTTATTCCGCGTGCCTGCACAGATGGCCGGCAAACGCATTTTCCTGCATTTCGACGGCATCAACTGGAAGGCCGAGATATGGCTCAACGGCCGTAAGATAGACTTCATAGAGGGTGCCTTCAAACGTGGCAACATCGACGTGACTCCCTATCTGAAACAGGGCGACAACGCGCTGGCCGTACGCATCGTCCACAACGCCCATTACGGGGCTGTGAAGGAGAAGACCCGCTACACTACACAGCTCAACGGAGGTATCCTCGGGGCCGACAATCCCACCATGCACGCTTCCATCGGTTGGGACTGGATAACCACTGTGAGGGGCCGCAACATAGGTATTTGGGATGATGTCTATCTCACAGCAAGCGGCGACGTGACCGTGGCCGACCCCTACGTAAAGTCGCTGGTGAGTCAGCCCGACACCCTGGCCAGCATCACTCCCTCGGTGTTCGTGCGCAACCACGCCAACCACATAGTGACAGGCACTCTCACAGGATGGGTGGGCCCCTTGAAAGTGGAACAGACCGTGAGTCTGGCTCCCGGCGAAGAGCGCGAGGTAGCCTTCAGTGCAGAACAGTTCCCCCAACTGAAGAATCAGCGCCTGCATCTGTGGTGGCCCAACGGCTACGGCGAACCCTACCTCTATGATGCAGGATTCAGTTTCAGCACCAACGGTCAGCTATCCGACTCACTGCACTACCGTGCCGGCATCCGACAGTTCAGCTACACCGACAAGGATACACGCCTGCGCATCTTCTGCAACGGTAAGCGTATCGTGCCCCTGGGTGGCAACTGGGGCTTCAGCGAGCAGAACCTGAACTTCCGCTCCCGCGAATACGAAGCTACTGTGGCCTTCCACCGCAACCTGAACTTCACCATGATTCGCAACTGGGTGGGCATGATCGGTCAGAAGGCCTTCTACGATGCCTGCGATGCCAACGGAATCCTCATCTGGCAGGACTTCTGGCTGGCCAATCCCTACGACGGACCTAATCCCTACTACGACAACATGTTCCTCAACAATGCCTACGACTACTTGCGCCGCATCCGCAGTCATGCTGCTGTCGGTCTCTATTGTGGCCGGAATGAAGGCAACCCGCCTGTGAGCCTCAACCCACAGCTGGAGAAGGACGTTGCACAGTTGGCATCCGGAACCATCTACATCCCCAACTCGGCCCATTATGGCGTGAGCGGCGAAGGTCCCTACAACCTGCATCCTGACCGCGACTACTTCAAGCTGCAAAGCGGCAAGCTACATTCCGAGCGCGGCATTCCCAACGTGATGAGTATTGAGAGCATGAAGCGCACCTTCAGTCCCGACTCGCTCTGGCCGCAGTCGGCCGAATGGGGACAGCACGACTTCACCCTCTACGGCGCCCAGCGTGCTGCCACCTTCAACGCACTCATGGAAGAAGGATTCGGCACCATGCACAATGCCGAAGAATTTGCCACCTACGCTCAACTGCTCTGCTACAACGGCTACAGAGCCATGTATGAAGGCGAGCACAAGTACCGCATGGGCCTGCTCTCCTGGATGAGCCACTCCTGCTGGCCCAGCATGGTGTGGGACACCTACGACTACTACTTTGATACTCCTGCCGGATACTATGGCGCCAAAAAGGCCTGCGAACCGCTACACATACAGTGGAACGCTTACACGGACAGCATTGAAGTGGTGAACCTCGGTGTGGGCATGCGGAAAGGCCTGCAGGCGAAGGCAAGCATCGTGGGACTGTCGGGCAAGGTGCTCTGGCAGCAACAAACCACAGTCGACTCTGAGGACGACTCGACTCTGAAACTCTTCAAGCCCGAAGTGCCACAGGACGTGGAACCGGTCTTCCTGCTGCGTCTGGAACTCTGCGACGGTCAAGACAAAGTGCTCTCAACGAACACCTATATCCGGGGACGCAAGACCGACCACTATGAGGCGCTGCGCACGATGGCCAAGGCTACGGTGGCTGTGGATAACCTCACTGCTGAATCCACTGCCGCAGGCTCAAAACTGACTATGACCCTGCGCAACACTTCTGACAGTCCTGCCATGATGACAAGACTCAACCTGAAGGGCAACGACGGTGAACAGATACTGCCAGCCTTCTACTCCGACAACTTCCTCGTGCTTCTGCCCGGAGAGAGCCGCACTGTGAGCGTCAGTTATCGCAAGGAGGACAGCCGGGGCTGCACACCAGTGGTAGAGGTGAGCGGTATCAATGTGAAGAAGACTTCGATAACACTGTAACGCATCTAAACAGAATAAGTTACAGAAATGGAAAAGCCCTACTGAGAGCCAAGTGCTCTCAGTAGGGCTTTCTTATAAAGCATCGCCCAAAGACAGAATATCAGCTTCGAGAGATGGTTTAAAGGATGGAATCAGTCCCTATTGGGAGTATCCCACTTCTTGGTCTGCTGGCAGTCGACTGACAGCGTCTGATCACCCACCTGGATACGGAACTCGCCAGCCTCGAGAATCCATTTGTTGTCGAAGCCTACGAAAGCAAGGTCGGAGGCCTTCACAGGCAACGTCACAGTCTTGGTCTCACCCGGCTGAAGGTCAATCTTGTCGAAGGCTCTCAAGCGACGGTTGTCGGGTGTAAGCGAGGCAACGAGATCAGAGCTGAAGAGCAGCACACTCTCCTTACCCTCACGCGCACCGGTGTTGGTGACATCGACCTGGAAAGTCAGGACATCATCGGCCGAGAACTGCGTCTTGTCACAGCGCAAGTTGGAATACTTGAAGGTGGTGTAACTGAGGCCATAGCCGAAAGGCCACTGCACGCTCACATCAGCACTGTAGTTGTAGGCACCGCTCATGGTGCCCACCTGCTCGCAAGGCTTATAGTCGTAGTTGGTAAGTGCAGCTGAATAGCGTGGATAGGTGATGGGCAGACGGCCACTGAAATTCTTCTCTCCACTAAGCAGATTGGCCAAAGCGTCGCCTCCGTAATTGCCCGGCAGTATGATGTCGACCACAGCTTGAGCAAGAGGTTCGATGTCGTTGACGAGTCGGGGACGTCCCTCGCTGAGTACCAGCACAACAGGCTTGCCCGTGGCAGCCAGCGCCTTCACAAGGTTACGCTGATTCTCCGAGAGGGCAAGGTCGTTGAGGTTGCCGGGAGTCTCACAGTAGGAATTCTCGCCAACACAAGCCAGCACCACGTCGACATTACGCGCAGCCTCTACCGCCTTTTCGATATCGGGCTTATTCTCCTCATACCATTGTCCATCATTATTATAGGTGACACCAGGCTCAAAAATCACATTGTCCGTTCCGAACTTCTGCTGCATGGCCTCAAGAATGGTGTTGCGCTCAGGATAGAACTCATCGGCATGGATGCCCTGCCAGTACATCGTCCAACCACCATTGAGACAGCGCATGCTGTTGGCATTAGGGCCTGTGACGAGCATCTTGACCCCTCGCTTCAGCGGCAGCACACTATTCTGATTCTTCAGCAGTATCAGCGACTGCTCGGCAGCATCGAGGGCGACAGCCTGGAACTCAGCACAGCCAAAGCGAGGATAGTCCTTCTTATCGAAGTTGGGGGTATCGAAGAGCCCCAGGCGGTACTTGAGCCGAAGCACCCGTCTCACGGCATCATCAATGCGGCTCATGCTCACCTTGCCCTCGTTGACCAGCTCCTTGAGCAGGTCGCAGAAGTCAGTGCTGTAGGGGTCCATCGACATGTCGATACCTGCATTGATGGCAAACATGATGGCTTCCTTCTTGTCTTTGGCCACATGATCGCGCTGCCAGAGGTTCACGATGTCGGCCCAGTCGGTCACCACGAGGCCGTCCCATCCAGTCTCCTGCTTGAGCCACTGCGTGAGCAACTTATAGTTGCAGTGGAAAGGCATTCCATTGTTGTTCTGCGAGTTTACCATCACCGAGAGAGCCCCGTTGCGGATAGCCTCCAGGAAGGGTGCGAAATGCTTCTCCCGCATATCTATGTCGGAAATGTGCGATGGCGTGCGGTCCTTGCCACTGGTGGGCACTCCATAGCCCATGAAATGCTTCATACAGGCGGCTACATGGAATTTGTCAATATGGTTGGGGTCGCTGCCCTGGAAGCCGAGCACTGACTCACGTCCCATCTGCGCATTAAGATAGGCGTCCTCACCATAGTTTTCCCAAATGCGTGACCAACGTGGTTCACGGCCTAAGTCGACGACAGGTGCAAACACCCATGGCACATCGCAGGCCTTGGTCTCATAAGCTGAGATTTCGGAGCCTCGGCGCATAAGGGCGCGGTTGAACGTGGCTGCCATATTGTTGCCCTGCGGAAAGAGCGTGGCATGCTGGGTGTAGGAGGCTCCATGAATCTGGTCAAGACCGTAGAGGCAGGGAATGCCAATACTCTTGAGCGACTCCTTCTGCAGGCGCCTCACAAGCTTCTGCCACTGCTCTACGGTAGCGGCATGCCCGAGCGGAGTGTTGAGAATGGAGCCCACTTTGTACTTACCGATAACGTCCTGAAGCTTCTTCTCATCGAACTGGAAGTGATCCTTCACACTGTTGTCGGTTATCGACTCAATGGTGAGCTGGGTCATCTGCCCGATTTTCTCGTCGAGCGTAAGTTTCGACAGGAGCGTCTCTATCTTCTGCTCCATCTGTGGGTCAGAAGGGATGGCAGGGGGCTGTGCTTTAGCCGCCAGTGTGGCTGCAATGGCTAAGGTGGAAAGAACTGTTTTGTATTGCATAAGAATAATTTATAGGTTCCCGGCCCTGGTCTGGCCCAACAGCCGGGAATGAGGATTAAATTCAGAATTAACTGTTGAATAACTCCAGGGTCAGCGCTCCACAAAGGTGGTCACAGAAAGAGGCTCCAGCACGGCGCGTGCAGTTATCTCGCCCACGGGTTTAAGATTCTCGCCTTGTGTATCCGATGTACGGTAGCAGTTCCAATGGAGCACCCTGCCGCCCACCTTGAGCTGAATAGGTCGGATTCCTTGTGCATAGTTGATGGCCACGACCACCCATCGGCCGTCAACATTCCGATAGGCCGACACCATCACCCCAGATGGATCAGTGGCGCCATCGGACAAGACGCGGTCGCCTTCAGATACCGTCACATCGAAGCGTCGGGCGCCCGGACGGACGAAACGACTGAAATTGCCCACAGCCCAAAGGAGCTTTGAGTCTATGGCCTTTCCCGTACGCCAATTGTCATCACTGAGAATGCGGATGAATGCATCCTTATAGTCGCTGCCAAGGGCACGCCACCATTGCCAGCTTTCGGCATTGCCATAGACGAGGTCATGGTGAATGATGCGGTCGACATAGAGGGCCGTACGCATCGACGTATCGAAGAGCGCCCCCGTGCCTATCTCCTTGTCGTTGCTCATCATGCAAAGTTCTGACATCCACCATGCCAAATGGTGACGATGCATTAGGTCGCGCATCCGGATCCGGGTTTGTTTCAGTGATTCCAAGGGGGTGTCGGTCCAGTATCCATGAGCCATCATCACCGGTGCTACACCGTACGTGCTGCCGAGGTAAGTAGCTGAACTGTCGGGATTGAAGAAGGTCTCGACCTCGTTGCCACGCATCCACCCGGCATCATGCGGCCCCCACACACAGCGCAGGTCGCTGCTCTCGGGAATAGTGATGAGCGTGGTGATGCGACGCTTCTTGAATTCCTTCGACATCAAGCGTACGAGTCGGGCTATTTCTGCATTGGTAGCCGGTGAGCCTTCCTGCTTTGGACCCTGCCAGTTCCAGGCCCCGTCGGGTTCGTTGACCGGACTGATATAGTCGAAATGAATACCGTCGTGGCGTTCAACACCTTGAATGACATCAGCCATAAAGTCGGCGGCCTTGCCGAAACAGTCGTCCTTCAGATTGATGGTTCCTCCACGGCCGGTGTTTGTGCCCAGTCCGTTTTTGGTAAAATAGACAGGCATCGAATTTAGGAAGGCCAGGAAGTAACTCACTCCACGCTCCTTAGCAAGTCGAAGGAATGAGCGCTGACCGGCTTGCTTATCCCAATCATAGGAGCCATCGGCACGGCGGAAGCATTCAGTTCGCGTCTGCCATTTGATATGAGCACTGTCACCCTGTTCAGCACTGCCCGCTCCGAGGTTGAAGCGCCATAACGACAATCCTATGCCCCGAGGCTGTCCATTAGCGTCAACAGCAGTGCTGAAGAGCCAGTCGGCTATCTGCTCCTGTTGCTCTTTAGGCCACAGTCCTACAAAAGGCATGCTCCAAGCATCAGATGCGCCGAAATGGCGGACCACCTGCTCAGGATGCTCCACACTGACATTGTAGACACGTTCAGCTGGCGCCGCTGCATTACTCAGCAGAGAGCCCCACATACCGGCAAGAAGGACAAGAGTTTTCAACATCATAAGAGAATATAACTTTAAGAGTTAGAGATACCCAGGATTCTTATGTACAGACCTTCACCGACACTGTACTCCCTCATAGCAGACAACCTGAGGTCAAGTCGCCGGTCTTCGATGGCCTATCTGAGTGCAAATATACACATTCATAATGGAAGGAGGAAAGAATTAAATGGAAATATATCAGGGAAATTAACTAAGCAGAGTGAAGTAAGGATGAACACAACAAAGCAAGCAGCAAGGACGAATACCCCCTCTGCATAAGTGGGACCGAGAAAAAAGAGAGGCGAAAAGTTTGCCATTCACAAGAATAGAACTAACTTTGCAGCAAGAGTCGGGAAAGAGACATCACGCTACAAGGCTCTTGAAGGGCTACAGGCCTCTTAGCCCGGCAAGCCTTCACGATATCAACACACCTATTTATGAAGAGAAGAATGCTCATGCTGCTCATGGCAGCCTTTTTGTTTGCACTGCCCACGAAAGCCGTGCTTAAGGAAGATAGTCTCATTAAGACGCTGTCTATTCTGCGGGTAGAGCTCACCAACTACTATAAAGAGCTCAACCAGCAGAGCGGTTTCATGAAAGATCAGCAGAACAGAGTGCAGAACGAGCTCATCGGCATCATGAACAAAAGCGATCAGAACGCCCTGATGCTCTATTCGCAACGGCCTGACAACATCTTCGACCAAGCCTATGCCTGCCATGAAGCCACAGAGCAGTTCGCGGAGTTCCAACGCAACGTGCTTCCATTTGCGGAATACGTGCGAAAGAACAAGTATGAGATAAGCCGCTACGACTCGCTCATCACGAATCTGAGCAACATGTACACAGGCTCGCTGACAACGCGCGAGCGCATCGACCGTAACGTCTGCCTGACGCTGGCTGTAAATATTCGGCACACACTGAAGGAAAACAATGAACAGTCGGGCGAGTATCTGCGTATCTACGAGAGTGTGGCCAGCCAGCTGCGCAACCTCAACGCTTATGCCAACAAGCGATACGCCAGTATCCAGCAGAGCATCTTCTACAATGGTGGCGACAACTACTTCAACGTGCTGCTCAACCTGGGTCAGGAACTACGGTCGACCACCAACTCCGTGGTGGAGAAATACCGGCCCCTGAAAAAAGTGAACTCGCAGTGGGACGTGCGTGTCATCCTCTCGCTATTCCTTATCCTTATAGCCTACGGCTTTTTGGCTTTTGGACTTAGTTTCATGGTCATCAAGCACCTGATTCCGAAACGATTCCGCACTAAGGATTTCATGGAGAAGCGCACCTGCATCATCCTCTCGTCCACAGTGCTCACCTTCGCCTTCCTGCTCATCATCCTTCGGTTCACCTACCAGAGCCAGAACTTCCTGCTCATGGCAAGCAACCTGCTCATCAGTTATGCGTGGCTGCTGAGCGTCATCCTCATCTCTTCGTTGCTGCGCCTCAATGGTCAGCAGATAAAGAGCGCCTTCCACATCTATGTGCCACTCATCGTGATGAGCTTCATCGTCATATCCTTCCGAATCATCCTCATCCCCAACGACCTGGTCAATCTTGTTTTTCCACCGATGCTGCTGCTTTGCGCCTACTGGCAATGGAGCGTCATCCAACGCCATAAAACCAATGTGCCGCGAAGCGACGTCTTCTACTCCTATACTACGCTGCTCGTGTTTGTCTGCTCGGTGATTATGTCGTGGTCGGGCTATACCCTGATGAGCGTACAGCTGCTCATCTGGTGGGTGATGCAGTTGAGCTGCATCCTCACCATCACCTGCGTCTCGGGATGGCTCAAGAACTACGCCAAAAAGCGCAACTATGACAAGCAGTCCATCTTGAAGACATGGCCTTTCAACCTGGTTTACAAGGTCATTGTTCCCATGCTGTCGGTGTATTCCTTCATTCTCTCCATCTACTGGGCCGCTGACGTTTTCAATCTCAGCGACACGACCTGGCTGATATTCACCAAGCACTATATTGACACCAAGAACTTCTCTATGAGCATCTTCTCGCTCTGCCAGGTCATAACGCTCTATTTCATCTTCGCCTATCTCAACGACACGGGGAAGCAACTGCTGAAGCTCCACTTTAAGCGAAGCGACCGCGGAACAGCCTCGAGCCGCAACATGATGGCCAAGAATGTGCTCCAAATCCTTGTTTGGGGCATATGGCTGCTGGTGGTACTGAACATCTTCCATGTGAGCAACACGTGGCTGGTTGTAGTCTCAGGAGGTCTTTCCACCGGTATCGGATTCGCCATGAAAGATATCCTGGAGAATATCTACTATGGCATATCTCTCATGGCAGGCCGAGTGAAGATAGGCGACTATATCGTCTGTGACGGCATTCGGGGTAAGGTGAGTTCCATCAGCTACACCTCAACCATGATAGAAGCTATTGACGGTTCGGTTATCGCCTTTCAAAACAGTCAGCTCTTCACGAAGAACTATAAGAATATGACTAAGAACCACGGCTACGAGCTTGACGTGCTCGAAGTGGGCGTGGCCTACGGAGTGGACATCGCTAAGGTCAAGACTTTGCTCCGCGATGCACTTATGGGGCTGGACTGCGTCAACAAGGACAAAGGGGTGAACATTGTGCTCTACGGGTTTGGCGACAGCTCCATCACACTCAAGATTCTCGTCTGGGTGAATGTGTTCACCCAGTACACCGACGACGGAAAGATTCTGGAATGTGTCTACAATACACTGAATGAGAACCATATCGAGATACCCTTCCCACAGCGTGATATCCACATCATTCACCAAAGTCAAGAAGCATGATACGACAGCAGACAGACAGTAAGTCTTCGGACTGGAAACACTACAACGTAGAAGACGAGGCTCCTCTCTTGGAATGGCTCTTGAAGCATGTCAGCTCGGAGAGCCGCACCAAACTGAAAGCCACACTTAAGGGCCGCGGTATCAGAGTGAACGGCAAGACCACAACGCAGTTTGACTTTGCTCTTCACCCTGGCGACCAGGTGGGCATCAGCCAGAAGAAAAAGGAAGAAGGACTGAATAACCGCTACGTAAGCATTGTATACGAAGACCGATGGCTCGTGGTGGTGAACAAGAACACCGGCATTCTCTCAATGGCTGCCGGTCACAGCACACTTAATGTAAAGACGGTGCTCGATGACTACTTCCACCGCACACGACAAAAATGCACAGCACATGTGGTGCACCGCCTCGACCGCGACACTTCGGGACTTATGATATATGCCAAGGACAAGGTTACGGAGATGGCGTTGGAAGCCGATTGGCACAACATCGTTTACGACCGTCGTTACGTGGCAGTGCTGAGCGGTGAGATGAGCCAGGACGAAGGCACCATCGCCTCATGGCTGAAGGACAATAAGGCCTACTATACCTACTCCTCTCCTACCGACAATGGCGGCAAGTATGCTGTGACCCACTTTCATGTGCTCGACCGCACAGCCTATCACTCTCTCGTGGAATTCCGACTGGAAACCGGGCGCAAGAACCAAATCCGCGTCCATGCTGCCGACATGGGTCACCCCGTATGCGGTGATCAGAAATACGGAATCCCAGGCGACGACCCTATCCACCGGCTCTGCCTCCATGCTTGGATACTCTGCTTCGTCCATCCTGTCACCCACCGGCGATTGGAATTCAGCACACCTCTGCCGCCGCTTTTCAAGCTCTCTAACATAGAGAAAAGGAAATGAGCGGGGCATCCTATTATCAAAACATAGCAAACAAACGATTATGAACAACCAATTCGCATTCTATCTACTCTGCCTCCTCGGCATTATCGTGGGAGTGGTCATTGTAAAAAAAGTGGCCAGCTGCCTCATCAAGGGAGTACTGCTGGCCATTATCATAGCTCTGCTGGCCTTCTTCTGGTTAGGCCAGTAGGGACACTGTCACCCATTAATCACGACGGAAGATGTCGCGCGTATAGACTTTCTGCTTCACATCATCCAGGCAACTGTCATAGCGGTTGGCGATGATGGCATTGCTCTCACGCTTAAAACGCTCAAGATCATTGACTACGGGACTGCCGAAGAAAGTGTCGCCATCGTGGAGTGTAGGCTCATAGACGATGACGTGAGCACCCTTGGCCTTGATGCGCTTCATTATGCCCTGAATGCTGCTCTGGCGGAAATTGTCACTATTGCTCTTCATCG
>ONMG01000208.1 GCA_900318855.1 uncultured Prevotella sp. | reverse complement strand
TGTCTACTCGGTGATGAACAACTGGGGAGCCAACCACGGTGCCATCGCCTACGGCCACGTGGGTGCCGACATCATCACACTCTGCTCAATCCTCCGCATCCCAGTATGCATGCACAATGTGCCCACCGACAAGATTTTCCGTCCGTCGATGTGGAACGCCTTCGGCATGGACAAGGAGGGCGCCGACTACCGTGCCTGCCAGAGCTTAGGCCCCATCTACTAAAGCATAAAAAGTAAGAAAATGATTATCAAGTAGGAGGTTAGGGCCTATCATAGGTGCTGACCTCCTACTGTCGTATTTGCCGTCTATCCCTGGATATATTCAGTGACACATAGATTCAATTGAGAGGCAGAAGACTCAAAACGCGTATATGACCTAAGCTCTTACTCGCCATATCTACACCTTATATGCAAAAATTACCATATAATAGCTTCAGAGTTTCTTTCCCAATATTGCAGAATGTTGATGTCAATACTAAAATAACAGCATAACACTGCTCACCGGCCTGCTCCCAATAAATTTTTCTCCCATTACAAGGAGAATATTGTGATAAATTGTATTAACTTTGCGAACAGGAACAAAAACCACTGAATCATGAAAGGATTAGCCTTATCAATATTAGCAGTGTTGCTCACGGCTACCGTGTATTCCAGCTTCCACAGCTATCGAATGACGGAAGACAGCATCGTGAGCGATTTGAACCAGGCGCTGACACTCACCCTCCAAACAACCCACGAAGACTACCTCACCCCCGACACACTGCGCATCTACCGCAGCTATCTTCGCGAGGAGACTCTGCGCCAGTGTGCCAGTCTCTCCTATACACTGCCGGGCGAAAAGCGTCCCGATCGCAGTAGCCGAATAATGAAGAAGCAGCACAATGGCCGAACCCTCTACTTGCGTGGCTATGCCAACTGCTCCGTAGCCACAGTTTTCGCGCTCTCCGACCAGCGACTTCCCCTGATGCTGACGGTGCTGACTATGCTGTGGGCGGGTCTCGGACACTGGTGGCTCAGACGGAGGCCGACAGCTGTGCTGGCTGAAGCCGGCAACGGCAGAGCCCTGAGCATCGGCTCGCTCTCTTGGGATGCTGCAAGCCATAGCTTCTTCACCGGTGAGCATAAGGAAGTACATTTCACCCCCATGCAGCGACAGCTCATGGAATTGTTTATCAGCGCCGATTGCCATATGCTCACAAAGGAGTCGATCTGTCAGCACCTATGGCCTCGCAAGGAGGACGCCAACGAGACACTCTATACGCTCATCCGTCGGCTGAAACAAACCTTAGTCGAAAATGATTGTCAAGTCACCATAACATCCGACAGAGGCCGTTCTTATCGTCTCTGTCATGACTGCAATTCCTGCACAGAGGTTTCGGCAGCACCTCAGTCAGCCCTTTGAATGATCTGAAGGAATATTGATTAAAATGATGAGAATCAGCAAACATATTCTCCTCCGAGGCTCATTACCCCTCGTAGCTCAAGCGGCCTGTGCGGCAACTGCCGTGAAGCCCAATATTGTATTCATCATGTGCGACGACATGGGATACGGCGACTTGCACTGCTATGGTCAGCCCTACATCCAAACGCCAAACATCGACAGAATGGCTCAAGAAGGCATGCGTTTCACCCAGGCCTATGCGGGAGCTCCTGTGAGTGCTCCTTCGAGAGCCAGCCTGATGACAGGCCAACACACAGGCCACACCCTGGTAAGAGGCAATAAGGAGTATTGGCCCAACATGCCAATGGTAAACTACGGCCAAAACCAAGACTACTCACGCGTGGGACAAATGCCTTACGACTCTACCCATATCATTCTGCCCGAGGTAATGAAGGCAGGAGGCTACAGGACGGCACTCTTCGGCAAGTGGGCCGGTGGCTACGAAGGTTCCTGCTCAACACCCGACAAGCGTGGCATCGATGAGTTCTACGGATATATCTGTCAGTTTCAGGCCCACCTCTACTATCCAAACTTTCTCAACGAATATAGTAGTAGCCGGGGCGACACTGCCGTGAATAGAGTGATACTCCAAGAGAACATTCAATGGCCCATGTCGGGTGAGGGCTACTTCCACCGGCATCAGTATTCGGCCGACCTCATCCACAGAAAAGCCTTAGAATGGTTAGACCGACAGGATGACAAGCATCCGTTTGTCGGATTCTTCACCTACACGCTCCCTCACGCTGAACTGGCCCAGCCCAACGACTCGATCCTCCGGCAATATAAGCGCCAATTCTTTGTCGACAAGACTTGGGGTGGTCAGCCCGACTCGCGCTACAACGCCGTGGAGCATACTCACGCCCAGTTTGCCGCCATGATAACTCGTCTCGATAAGTATGTGGGTGAAATTATGGAGGAGCTACGGCTTAAGCATCTCGACAGAAACACCATTGTTATCTTCACAAGCGACAACGGGCCTCATAAGGAGGGCGGAGCCGACCCTGTATTCTTCGGGCGCGACGGTAAACTGCGTGGGCTCAAACGACAATGCTACGAAGGGGGAATTCGTATTCCTTTCATCGTCTGGTGGCCTGGTCATATCAAGGCTGGAAGTGTAAGCAATCATCAGCTGGCATTCTACGATGTGATGCCCACTTTTTGCGAGTTGGCACATTTACCACTTCCGCCAAAGGGCAATGGCAAGACTGCTGTATGGAAAACGAAGCAAAGGAAAACTGACTATCTCGACGGCATCTCGTTTGCACCTACCTTGTTGGGTCAAAGCGGACAGCAACAACATCCTTGGCTTTATTGGGAATTCAGTGAGACCGACCAGATGGCGCTACGCATGGAAAACTGGAAGATGGTGGTGGTAAAAGGCTTACCACAGCTCTACAATCTGGCGACCGACTTGCGTGAGGATCGGAATGTGGCTGAGCAGCATCCCGACATTGTCAGAAAGATGGTGGGTATTATACTCAGTCAGCACCGGGAAAGCAAAGACTTCGAGGTGACTCTTCCTAACAAGTGAAGAAGAAAGCTTAGGACCAGTGGATACATATCAAACTTGCTCCCCCCTAAAACCGGTAGACGTATCTCCTTTAGAGACTAATTCCTAACAATAAAAATAAAGGGTGCTGAGACGTGTCAATCCACAGTCCAGCACCCTATAAGGTAAAACGGATAAATGCCAATCAGTTCATCGGAACAGCAAACTTATCCCCCGTCTGCTTCACTAACTCCTTGGCGAAACTGTGCGGGAATCCCGGTCTTGCCACCTTGGCACCAAGCCCCGTTGCTGTGCGCTTGAAGACTCCGTTTGCTTCGGGTTTCACTGCCATATCGTTGTATTTCACGATGAGGTAGACAGCAAGTTTCTTCCAGCGTGCGAGCATCTCGGCAGCCTTATCATTACTGTAATTATTCAGATACTTCAAGGCTGCAGCCTTATCAGAGCTGTAGAGAGATTTTGCCTTTGCCTCTACAGCAGGCTGAGCGGCAAACCAACTGTGCTCCAGGCTGTCGCGCACCGTCTTCAGCGATCCGAACATCTGGCTGTATCGCGGGTAAACCATATTGCTAACCCAGTTGCACACCCAATAAGCATTCTTATCGGAGAACGTCACGGCATCGGCTCCGGGCGTATTGAAGCATTCCGGCTGCACCGTGTTGCCACAATAGATGGGCACATAGGCAATCATGTTGCCGTCGTCGTTTCCGAACCAGAGTACACCGCCTATTTCGCGAGGCAGCCACGATCTCATCTGGCTCACATAGGTGAAGCCCGTCTGCTGAGTGCTCGTCGGCCGTTCGTTGAAGTATTTCTTTCCGTCGACCTTGAAAGTGAGCGGCGTCGGCCGGTAAGGCATCTGCCAGATACCTCCGCCAATGTCAGTACTGTCAGTAGCCAGCGGTGTATTCTCATAATGATCGCGCATGCAGGCCTCAACATCCTGCACCGAGAGTTTACGGCTTGGAATAATCCAGAGCGGCATGTCCTCAGCGTCAGGATCCTTGCCAAGCGCCCATGGGAGATAGCGGCTCATATCCGTCCAGTGGTTGAAGAAGCTCCATACACGGGCTTCGCAGAAGCGCCGTCCTTCGAAGTCGGGTTTGGCATAAGCCTCCTTCCAACTGAAATCCTTGTCCTTGCCCTTAAACCATCCTTTGGAACGGGCAAAGCTCACTACGTTCTTTGAATGCAGCACCTCCGTGCTGTAGGCAGCGAAGACACCGATGCGGCTCTGGTTGGCGTGACCACAGATAGCGTTGTCGGGCACCCTGACAGCACACCACACCACCTTCTGCTTCTTGTCGCCTCCACAGCCCTGCATCTCCATAATCCAAGCCTCGTTAGCATCACAGATGGTGAAGGTCTCGCCCTCACTGTTGTAGCCATATTTCTCGACGAGCGAGGTCATCACCTTGATAGCCTCACGGGCAGTCCGCGACCGTTGAAGGGCCAAATAGATAAGCGACCCGTAGTCGATGATGCCCGTTGTATCCACCATCTCCTCGCGCCCTCCATAGGTAGTCTCTCCGATGGTAACTTGATATTCGTTGATGTTACCTATCACATTATAGGTCACCGGAGCCTCTGGAATCTCACCATGATAGACACCCGTATCCCAGTCGAACACTTTCCGCATCTCTCCCTTGGCATGCAATCCGGCGGGGAAATGCGCCAAGTTCTGGAACATACCGTAGTCGTCGGCATTGTAAGTGCAGATGACGGATCCATCGGCACTGGCCTTGCTGCCCACAATAAAATTGGTGCAAGCCTCGGAAGGCGTAAAGCAGAGACAGCCCAAGGCCAGCGAAAAGAATAGTCTTAGTTGCTTTATCATATTCGTAAACAGTATGTTAACTTTCAATTTCTAACAAGCTTTGAAGCTCATATCAAGTCCCTTCACGCTGTGAGTAAGTGCTCCGACACTGATGAAATCCACTCCTTGCTCAGCATAGTCGCGAATGGTGTCGTAAGTGATACCGCCCGACGATTCAGTCTCATATCGTCCGTCTATGAGGTCGACAGCCTTCTTCGTGTCGGCAACGCTGAAGTTATCGAGCATGATGCGGTCGACGCCGCCATGATGGAGCACCTGATTGAGTTCATCGAAGGAGCGCACCTCGATTTCAATCTTGAGGTCGAGGTTTTTCTCTTTGAGGTATTCATGGCAACGCGTGATTGCCTTGTCGATGCCACCTGCAAAGTCGATGTGATTGTCCTTGAGCAGTATCATATCAAAGAGTCCAATCCTATGGTTCATGCCTCCGCCAATCTTCACCGCCTGCTTCTCGAGCACGCGCATTCCGGGTGTTGTCTTTCTGGTGTCGAGCACATGCGTATGGGTGCCCTTAAGGCGCTCCACATATTTATGAGTCATCGTGGCGATACCGCTCATACGCTGCATGATGTTGAGCATGAGCCGCTCAGTCTGAAGCAGTGAGCGCACCTTTCCCGTAACGACCATAGCGATGTTGCCCACTTTCACGGGCGAGCCGTCAGGGATGAGCACCTCCACCTTGAGCTCCGGGTCGAAGCGGCGGAACACCTCCTTGGCCACTTCCACGCCGGCCAGGATTCCGTCTTCCTTGATGAGCAGATGGCTCTTGCCCATAGCGTCAGCGGGGATACAACACAAAGTAGTATGGTCGCCATCACCGATATCCTCGGCAAAGGCCAGGTCGATGAGTCTGTCTTCTAATTCTTTTACTGTAAGCATATTATTTCTAATTGAGTTGTTAATCATTGTGATATCAGTTCATGCGCAGCTGCCTTTGCACCGGTCTGACATCCACCGGAGCCGCACTGGGGGTGGGCATCGGTGCCGAGGGAGTAGGCGCCTTCGCCGAATCGGCCGAGCTGCCGGCGGCAGGACTGCCAGCACTTCCGGGCGCTGCACTGTCTGTCATTTTGGGTTCGTGAATGCGGAGGATGTTGATACCTGTAAGGAACATGATGCGCATAGACGTTGCATTTCCACTATGGTCGTTCAACATGAAGTAGCCTCTCACCTCCTTAATGCCTAGATGTGCATTGTCGGCTATCACCAGTGAAGAACTGCCCGACACCGAGATGTGCGTCGTCTGGCAGGCCACACTGTCGTTGGCGAATCTCACGGCCATCACCACCACCCCATCATGCATTCCCTCCTGGTAGATGAACTGCGACTGCACCGAGAGCATAATCCGGTCACCCTTATGGAAGGCCGTATCAGCCTTTATGGTGAACGTGCTCAGATTGAACGGCTTGTCGGGCATCAGCACCAGAGCATGCTGACCTCGCCAGATGCTCACCGTGTCGCCCCGGGCGTTGTCGGCTCCATATCGGCTCACGTCGCTTGCCGAAGCGCCCTCAGCCATGGCCTCCTTACTGAGCCGGTCGGCGAGATGCTCATAAATGGTTTGCAGATATTTCGTATGGCGGAGATACCAAGCCATCGACGAGTCCACCTGGGCCTCCGTGTAACCATACTTCTTGAGAATGGCCGTATTATAGGTGATGAGATTCGTGCTTCCCGTCTCCTGCGACATGGCCCTCGCTATATGGTAATCGTAGAGCAAGTCCTCCATGTCGTCGGGCTGAATGTACTGACTGGGAACTGAAGGCTTACAGGAGGCCAACAGCGTCAAGACGACAAAAAGGAAAAGCGCCTGAAAGCCCTTTCCCCTCTTGCTGACGGCCGACAATGCCGGTTGGTTATTGCTCATCGGATGGCTGCTGCTTGACATGCAACTTAACGTTTTCCAAGTCCTTTCTATAAAACAGGAGCAGAAGAATCACTCCCACGCTGATATTGGCATCGGCGAAATTAAACACCGGCGAAAAGAAGATGAACTGATGACCGCCCCACACGGGCACCCACTGTGGCCAGTGGGTCACGATGAGTGGGAAATAGAACATGTCGACCACCTTCCCCTCCAGGAATGCAGCATAGCCCTGCCCCGGTGCCACCCACTGCGCTACATCGAACGGAGTGGACGAGGTGAAACAGAGGCCATAGAACATGGAGTCGAAGATGTTGCCGGCAGCACCGGCGAGAATCATGCTCAGACAGACCACATAGCCCAGCCGGTGCTCACGGTGAACGACCTTGCAGAGATACCAGCCGATGAAGCCCACGGCCACAATGCGGAACAAGCTCAGGAAGATCTTATTGAAGAAGGTCATACCATAAGCCATACCGTTGTTCTCGACAAAGTCGATATAGAACCAGTGAGTCACCTGAATCATGTCGCCGAGACGCATGTGCGTCTTCACCTCGATTTTGATAATCTGGTCGACGACAAGAATCAGGATGACCAGCAGGACGGCTATGCGCCCGTCGGTAAATAGCTTCCTCAGTCTGCTCATTACTTCACCGATTCCACCTTGATATTGATGTTCTGTCCGTTCACCTCAGCCTCCGTACCATCGTTGTCGGAGAGCCGGATGTCGTCGGCCAACACCTGGGTCCTTATCATCTCGCCAAAGGCTTCGACGGCCTCTTTGGTGGAATCCGTGGGCGTGAGCGTAACCACGATGCGGTCGGTGATTTCGAGTCCGGAGTCCTTACGGATGTTCTGGATACGGTTAATCAGCTCACGGGCCATGCCCTCGTTCAGCAGTTCGGGAGTGAGCTCCACTTCCAAAGCCACAGTGACATTGCCTTCATTGGCCACGAGCCATCCGGGGATATCCTCCGAGATGATTTCCACATCGGCAGCATCCACTGTCACTTGCTGTCCCTCGACAACGAAGCTGATGCTGCCCCTCTTCTCGAGTTCCGCGATTTCCTCCTGCGAGAGTGCTCCCATCTTGGCTGCCACTCCCTTCATGAGCTTTCCGAACTTCTTGCCCATGACGCGGAAGTTACACTTCACCTTCTTCACCAGGAAGCCGGAATCGCTGACGAACTGCAGTTCCTTCACGTTGACCTCGCTCTTTATCAAGTCGGCCACGGCCTCAATATGCTGGCGCTGAGCCTCATCGACAGCGGGTATCATCATCTTTGCCAGCGGCTGGCGCACTTTGATGTTCACCTTACGCCGCAGAGCGAGCACCATGGAAGTGACCTGCTGTGCCAGAGCCATGCGGGCTTCGAGGTCGGCATCGATGACAGCCTCATCCACCTTGGGGAATGCGGCGAGATGTACGCTCTCCAGTTCACCGCCCAGATCATGATAGAGCTGATCGGTGAAGAACGGAGCGAAGGGAGCCAGCACCTTGGCCACTGTCATCAGACAGGTGTAGAGCGTCTGATAAGCCGACAGCTTGTCCTGGCTCATCTCCTTGCCCCAGAAGCGCTTACGGTTCAGCCGCACATACCAGTTGCTCAAGTCGTCGCACACGAAGCTGTCGATGAGTCGGCCTGCGCGCGTGGGGTCGTAGCCGTCGAGCTCGCGCTCAACGCCCTTCACGAGACTGTTAAGGCAGGAGAGAATCCAGCGGTCGATTTCCGGTCGCTCTTCTACGGGAACCTGAGGCATCTGTGGGTCGAAGCCATCAACATTGGCATAGAGTGCGAAGAAGCTGTAGGTGTTATAGAGTGTGCCGAAGAACTTGCGGCGCACCTCGTCCACCCCATTGGGGTCGAACTTCAGGTTGTCCCAAGGTTCGGAATTGGTCATCATATAGAAGCGCACGGCATCAGCTCCGTACTTGTCGATCATCTCGAAGGGGTTGGTGACGTTGCCCACGTGTTTCGACATCTTGTTGCCCTTGGCGTCGAGGACGAGGCCCGAGGAGATGACGTTCTTGAAGGCTACGCTGTCGAAGACCATCGTAGCGATGGCATGCAACGTGAAGAACCAGCCACGCGTCTGGTCGACACCCTCATTGATGAAGTCGGCCGGATAGAAGGCGGGCGGTACGGGGATACCGGTGTAGGTGCTGTGAATGAGCTCATCGCGATACTCCTGCTCGCTCTTGCCGGTTTGCTTCAGACCTTCGGCATTGAGCTCGCCCTCGAAGGGATAGTGCTGCTGGGCGTAAGGCATGGAACCACTGTCGAACCACACGTCAATGAGGTCGGACTC
>ONMG01000214.1 GCA_900318855.1 uncultured Prevotella sp. | reverse complement strand
GATGGTCGTGCAGAAAATCAAAATACAAAGTATTTTTATCACTTCTTGTGTCCTTGTAACAAGAGAAAAGCATTATCTTTGCATAAGTTATGTTGGAATGCTGACGCTGTTGTCGCCAACCATCGGATGAAAGGTCCGAGGTGTTGCGAATGAGTGTCCGAAGACCATCAAATGAATATTTTAATCAAGTATAATCACACCATAAATCTATGAAAAGTGTTTTGGAGGGTCGTCCAGCCCTGAAGAAGGAAGTGGACAAGATTGCCGAAGTTGCCGGCTACCTGTGGCAGAACGGCTGGGCTGAGCGCAATGGCGGAAATATAACGGTTAATATCACAGAACTTGTTGACGATGGCATCCGCTCGTTGCCTGCCATCAGCGAGGTCAAGCAGATAGGGACGACATTGCCCTTCCTGAAGGGAACTTACTTCTTCTGCAAGGGTACCGGCAAGCGTATGCGCGACTTGGCGCGTTGGCCCATGGACAATGGTAGCATCATCCGTGTACTTGATGACTGCAGCAGCTATGTCATCATAGCCGATAATCCGGTACAGCCCACCTCTGAGCTGCCCAGTCATCTTTCGGTCCATAATCGGTTGATCGAGAAGCACTCGCCTTACCGCGCCACGCTCCATACGCATCCTATAGAACTGGTTGCCATGAGCCATTGCCGCCAGTTGCTCGGTAAGGATGTGCTCACCAAACTGCTTTGGAGCATGATTCCGGAGACGAAGGCTTTCTGTCCGCTCGGTCTTGGCATCGTACCCTATGAGTTGCCAGGCAGCGTGGCATTGGCTAATGCTACACTGAAAGAGCTCGAGGATTATGATGTCGTGATGTGGGAGAAGCATGGAGTCTTTGCCAAGGGACTCGATATCATGGATGCCTTCGACCAGGTGGATGTGCTCTCAAAGAGTGCACGCATCTATCTCGACTGCAAGACGATGGGCTTCGAGCCCGAAGGCATGAGCGATGAACAGATGAAGGAGATGACTGTAGCTTTCCATCTGCCCAGATAGAAACGACTGTGAAACTCCGCAGTGAGGCGGAGGCTGTGAAGGCGGTCAGCCGTCAGTGTTCACGATTAGAGCTTACAAAGTAATAAAGAAGGCGGCTCAATGAAGCCGCCTTCCTTATGTCGTGATTAGTAAAAGTAATAATTCAGTTGTACCAAATGTCGGTCTTAATGATTTGACCTGCGTTCTCCAAGCTTTCCTGGACTTCATTGGCCAGACTCCTGAAGAACTCCCTTGCATTCTTTTCTTTTCCTTCCATATTGTCTAGCTTTTTGTAAACGATTGTTATTGATTCACGGTTCAAAGTTATATCAATTTATTTGATAAAACAATAGTAATGGGGTGTTAATTTACTTCGGTTTTAAGGTTTATTGGTGTAATAAATATTAAATTCGAAGTATTGGTGATTCTATTCAACCAAATAAACACTTGTGCTCTTGATGGCGGGAGTATTGGCCGAATTTCTTTTGTCAATAAAAATTGTCGGTTAAGAAAGCATGTGGGAAAGTGCTACAGCCTTGGCGCCCGAGCATCAATTCGCTTAGACTGCTCAGCCTCTGCTGTATTGCCTCTGTCAATACAATTTATAGCAGTGAATAGAAAAACTCCGTCGCCAGCTGCCGAAGGCACGGGAAGCTGGGACGGAGACTAATCTATAACAAAACTTTGAATGCACGCTGTTCACACAGGGTGTTATGCAAAAGAAGTTCAGAGTAGGTTGGGGACGAATGATGAGGCAATCAGCACGATGATGCCGATGATAAGAACGGCGATTGTCTGTCGGGAACATCCCTTCCATTCTTTCAAGATGATGCCCCAAATGTTGGAGAAAACCACATTGAGTGCCATCAGAATGCAGAAGGCGAGCGTAGTGAGCGTGGGCGAGGAGGTGAGAAAACCTTTGCCCAGCGAGAGGCCGAAGAACTGCGAATACCAGAGGGCTCCGGCCAGGGCGCAAAAGAGCAGGTTGTTACCCCATACTTTACCTTTGCCATAGTCTGTCCAAGTGTGGTTCTTCTGATTCTGGTAGAAGCAGTAGATGGCGTTGGTGAGGAAACCTCCCAGCGTGACGAGCAGCGTGGCTGGCAGCGTCTTGTACATGTCGGGAGTGAGACTGCCAAAATTGATGTCCTTGCCGAATTCCAGTCCCACATTGAAGCATCCGCTCATCAGTCCTGAGAGCAGCGCGATGAGGATGCCTTTGGGGAAGTTGAAATCCTTCACGGCTGCTTTCTTCTCTTCGTCGGTGAGTTGCGAGGCCTTCATAGAGCCTGCCACGCCGATGATGGCGATGCCCAGTAGCGTTACTCCCACTCCTATGATAACGGCTGCTGTGAGTGCGCTCAGCGCGCCGAGCTCAGGGAAGAATACATTGAGCAGCACGGGACCGAGGATGGTGCCTAAGGCGGCACAGGTGCCAAGAGCTATCGACTGTCCTAAGGCTACACCCAAATAGCGCATGGAGAGGCCGAAGGTGAGTCCGCCCACTCCCCAAAGTACTCCGAAGAGAATGGTCATCCACACGTTGAAGGCGTTGGCCTGAGCGAAGAGCTCGCAAAGGCTGTGACCGGCCGGTATGGCCAGCAGCGCGCCCAGCAACGGGAAGAGGAGCCAGGCGAAGACGCCCTGCACGAGCCAGTAGCTTTCCCAGCTCCATTGCTTCACCTTGTTGATGGGCACGTAGCTGCTCGACTGGCAGAACGCGCCCACTGCGATGATGAGGAGTCCGATGAATATCTCCATAGGTTAGTTGCGCTTTGAGAGCACTTCCTTCTCGTAGCGTTCCACCTCGGGAATATACTCTTCGCCTACGGGAATATTGTTCTTCAGATTGTAGTAGTCGTAGACGGCACCGAAAGGCAACGTCTTACACTCCTCGAGCAGAGCCAGACGCTCGAAGCCTTGTCCGTTATCCTCGTATTTCCTGAGCAGAGGCAGCGGTTCCAGCAGTGCTGAGAGCAGCGACTTCTGAGCGGCACGCACTCCGATGATATAGGCACCGATGCGGTTGATGCTGGCATCGAAATAGTCGAGTCCGATGTGGGTACGGTCAAGGGCATTGGCGCGCACCACCTCTGAGAAGAGGTTCTTCGTGTTGTCGTCGAAGAGCGTCACGTGGTCGCTGTCCCAGTGCATCGGGCGGCTCACATGGAGCATGAGCTCGGGCACGAAGAGCAAGAGCGACGACACCATGTTGGACACGTCTTCTGTCGGCTCGTAGTGACCCGTGTCGAGCGTGTAGATGACATTGTTCTTCGCGCAGTAGCCTGCGTAGAAGTCGTGAGAGCCCACGGTGTAAGCCTCCAGGCCAATGCCGAAGAGCTTGGCTTCGAGGCACGACTTCATGTGGGGCAGCTTCTCGGCAAGAATCTCGTCCAGGCTCTCCTTGAGAATCTCACGGTAGCGCAGGCGCTCCAACGTGAGGTCCTTGCTTCCGTCGTGAATCCATATGTTCATGATGCAGGGATCGCCCTGCGCTTTTCCCATGGCATCGGCGATGACGCGGCAGCGCTTCGTGTGCTCAATCCAGAAGTCGCGTATCTCCTTGTCGGGGTTGGCCAGGGTGAGGTTCCCGCTCTTGGGGTGCGAGAAACTGGTGGAATTGAAGTCGAGGTTCACACCGTGAGCCTTGGCCCAGTCCATCCATCCCTGGAAATGCTTCACTTCCACCTGGTCGCGGTCGACAAACTGTCCGCCGAATTCACCATAGGTCTCATGAAGGTTCACACGGAAGGTACCGCCGAGGAGCGACATCACCTTGAGCAGGTCCTGGCGCACCTCATCGATATTGCGGGCCCGACCCGGATAGTTGCCTGTGGTCTGAATGCCTCCTGAGGCGGCCACATTGCGTTCGAATCCCACAACGTCATCCGTTTGCCAGCAGTGCAGTGATATTGGAGTCTTCTGAAGTTTCTTTATGGCTTCCTCGGTGTCGACACCGAGTGCGGCATAGCGTTCCTTGGCTATGGCATAGTTCTTTTCAATAAGTTCTGATTTCATGTCGGATATATATTATTAGATGTTAATGTTTCTGTTTTAGGCCAGGCCTCTGACATGTGCCTTTGTCAGGTGCCCGGCCTGCGGACTTCAGCCGCTAAGTGGTTATTTCAAGGTATTTATTATATGCTTCTTTCCATAGCTCCGTATCTTTGGGCTCATAGCTTTCAAGGTTGATGCTGTGAGCGATGATGCGGCGCATTTCCCACACATCTTTCACTCTTCCGCCGGCTTTGGCCTGGAGCATGACATTGCCTAAGGCTGTGCCTTCCTGAGGTCCTGCAAGAACCCTGATGTTGCAGCTGTTGGCGGTGAACTGGTCGAGGTAGGCATTCTTGGAGCCTCCTCCTATGATGTGGAGAACTTGGATGTCGAAGGGTGCCATCTCCTTGAGATAACCCATCACCTGGCGGTAGCGTAGAGCCAGCGAGTCGAAGATGCAGCGGCAGTACTGTGCCGGTGTCTCGGGCAGAAGTTGGGAGGTACGGCGACAATAGGTGTTGATGGCCATGGTCATGGAGTCGGGCGCGGCGAAGAGTGCATCGTCGGGGTTGATGAGGCTGCGGAAGGCTTCTTCGCCGGCAGCTTGCTCCTGCAACTCGGCGTGCGACAGGTCCTTGAGCTCAGGCCATTCGCGACGGCAGCGCTCATAGAGCCACATTCCGCAGATGTTCTTCAGGAAACGCGTGGTGCCTTCGATGCCGCCCTCGTTGGTGAAGTTGAGATTGAAGCTGCGGGCATTGATGATGGGCTTATGGGTTTCGATGCCCATGAGGCTCCATGTGCCGCTGCTCAGATAGGCGAAGTGCTCATCCCTGGCAGGCACTGCTGCAACGGCACTGGCCGTATCGTGACCAGCCACGGCCACCACGGGCACTGCACCCAGGCCGGTGAGCTTCTGCACTTCGGGTGTCAGTGTTCCCACAAGGGTGCCCGGCAGCGTCAGCTGTCCGAACTGGCTCCGCTGCAGTCCCACGCTTTTCACCAGCGTGTCATCGAGGTCGCCCTTGTTGGGATTAAGCATTTCAGAGGTCGACGCGATGGTGTATTCACAGATGGCCTTTCCTGTGAGCAGATAGGTCAGGGCATCGGGCGTGAAGAGCACCTTGTCGGCAATGCGCAGTGCTGAGTAGTTCTCCTCCTGCATGGCGTAGAGCTGGAAGAGCGAGTTGAAGTTCATAAACTGGATGCCCGTGAGCTCATATACCTTATTTTTATTGTATTTCTCCTGGAAGTATTTCTCCATGGCACCGTTGGTGAAGGGATCGCGGTAGGCGAGGGGATTGCGCAACAGCGCTCCGTCGGCAGCTATGAGCGAGAAGTCGCATCCCCAGGTGTCGATGCCGATGCTGCTCAGAGGTATCTGCTCCGTGGCTACCATGCGCAACGCCTTGATGATTTCGTTGTAGAGGGCATAGAGATCCCAGTACACGTGTTTTCCCATATGGATGAGCTCGTTGCCGAAGCGGGTGAGTTCGCGCAGCTCTACCTTGTCATCGGTGAGAGAGCCAATGACCGTGCGGCCACTTGTGGCACCGAGGTCGACAGCGAGGTAGTATTTCTTGTCTGACATATCTTAGATTTAGTGAGTATCGATTTATCTGTTGCAAAATTAATTACTTTTCGATTTCTTACCCTTAAATATTTGATTTTTGTGCTTTTGATTTTGATTTTTATTAGTACCTTTGCGCACTGTAAACCATCAGAACATTATAATATTAATATGTCGACTTTGTCTATTGCGATCGTAGCTGTTTTTATCATTGGCTACCTTTTCATTGCTCTTGAGAGTGTCACTAAGGTAAACAAAGCAGCCATAGCGCTGTTTATGTTTGTTGCCGTTTGGACACTTTACATGATTGATCCGGGGTATTTCGTCAACCTCATTCACCCCAACTTCGAGAGTGTTCTTGCGCTGACCCATCCCGAGCTTGGGAAGCACGTTGACCATGTGCTCACCTTCGTCAACGACCTCATCATCAATCACCTCGGCGACACGGGCACCACGCTGTTCTTCCTCATGGGAGCTATGACAATAGTAGAGGTTGTCGATCAGAACGGAGGCTTCGACTGGGTGAGGCGCGTGATGCACACCCGCTCCAAGCGCGCACTGCTCTGGCGCATCGCCTTCATGTCGTTCTTCCTTTCGGCCATCCTCGACAACATGACCACGTCGATAGTGATGATAATGATTCTCCGCAAGTTGGTCAAAGACCACAAGGACCGCATGGTCTATGCCTCTCTTGTCATCATTGCTGCCAATTCCGGCGGAGCCTTCTCGCCCATCGGCGATGTGACCACCATCATGCTTTGGAACAAGGGGCTCATCACAGCTATAGGTGTCATCTGCGAAATCATCATTCCTTCGTTGGTTTCCATGGTGGTGCCGGCGCTCATCCTGCAATTTGGACTGAAAGGCGAACTGCCTGACGCCGCCCCACTGGACAGCCTGTCGAGCGAACAGGAGTTTTCCGAATTCCAGCGCAAGGTCGTGTTCTGCGTGGGTGTGGGCGGTCTCATCTTTGTGCCCATCTTCCGTGCGCTCACCGACCTTCCCCCCTTCGTGGGCATACTGCTGGCGCTGAGTGTGCTGTGGATAGTCACCGAGGTGTTCTATCGTCATCTGCACCGTGGTCACGATAAAGAAGGCATGCAAAAGCGTGTGGTCAACATGATACGCCGCATTGATATGAGCACCATCCTTTTCTTCTTGGGTATCCTCATGGCTGTGAGCTGTCTGGAGGAGATAGGTGCGCTTCACGCCCTGGGCTCCGGTCTCGACAGCACCTTCAATGGCAATCATTTCCTTGTGACCGGCATCATTGGCGTGCTCTCAAGCATCATCGACAATGTGCCGCTGGTGGCAGGCTGCATGGGTATGTATCCTGTGGGTGCCGAGGGTGCCTTTGCTCCCGACGGTGTCTTCTGGCAGCTCCTGGCCTACTGTGCCGGTGTTGGTGGCTCACTGCTCATCATCGGTAGTGCAGCCGGTGTTGTGGTAATGGGTCTCGAGAAAATCACTTTTGGCTGGTATATGAAGCATGTCACATGGATAGCCTTTGTGGGCTATCTCGCTGGTATCGTGCTCTATTGGTTTATCCGTACCTACCTCTACGCTATCTGATTCGCCGACCAGAAACCTTACTGCGATGCCGGTTGCCTCTACAGGTGTCCGGCATCGTTTGCTTTAACCCTCAGAACAAAAACCAATATGAAACGACTATTCTTAATTCTTCTGCTCTCTCTCCCGGTGCTGTTGGTACCGGCTCAGACTACAGCTTTCGACCGTTTGCTGACCCAGGCTCAGCGCTTTGCCCATGATTTTCCGCGTGAGAAGGTGTATCTCCACTTCGACAATTCCAGCTATTATCAGGGCGACACCATTTGGTATAAGGCCTACGTCGTCACTTCGTCTGACCTTCAGCCGAGTCTCATCAGTAAGCCTCTCTATGTGGAGCTTGTCGACCCTTTGGGCAATGTGGTTGAGCGTCAGATAGTGAAGCTCGACAAGGGTGAGGGGCATGGGCAGTTCTCGCTATCCTCGCAGTTTTTCACGGGCTATTTCGAGGTGCGTGCCTACACTAAGTGGATGCTGGCCTTCAGCGAGCCGCAATGTTTCTCGCGCACCTTTCCCATCTTCCGCAAACGTCTGCGCCCCAATGAGCCACGGAGCATTGCCACTTACCGCATGGACAAGAGCATGAAGCAGCGGCCGGGCGACGAGGTGGAAGCACTCACGTTGCGCTTCTTCCCCGAGGGCGGACATTTGGTAGAGGGCATCACCTCACGAGTGGGAATGGAGGCGCTGAGCCGTGACAGCGGAAGAGTGAACATCGAAGGAGTGCTCACGATGCCCGGCAGCGGTGAGTCGTACACGGTAGCCACGGTGCATGACGGCATGGGCTCTTTCAACTATATCCCCGGGAAGAAGCCCGCCACGGTGGAAGTGACGTTCGCCGGCAAGAAGCATCACTTCACGCTGCCCGAAGCTGAGCCGCAAGGCTACGTGCTCACAGCCGTGACGCATGGCGAGAATATCGATGTGCTCGTAAGCCGCAGCAGCTCGTTGCCCGATGACTCGCTGGCCGTCTTCCTCTTCTCAGAAGGCATCCCGCAGACTTATGCCCCCGTGCGCTTCAACGGCACCGCGTCGCGGCTTATCCGCATCGTCACCTCATCAGTTCCAGCCGGTGTGGTGAGACTCTCACTTGTCAATACAGCCGGTCTGACCCTTGCCGACCGCTTCTGTTATGTGATGCCGCATACGGAAGCCCGTCTCTCGGCCGTCACCGACAAGCCGGTCTACGGTCCCTTCGACAAGGTGACCTGCCGACTGCGCCTCACCACAGGCCAAGGACAGCCGGTGAGGAACGCCTCGGTATCGGTGTCGGTGACCAATGCCTCGAGCAGTGACTACCTGGCTGATGCCGACAATATCTGCACCGACCTTCTGCTCACCTCCGATCTCAAAGGCTATATTCCCCATCCCGGCTTCTACTTCCTCGATCGCTCCAACCGGCGCATGCGCATGCTCGACGACCTGCTCCTCATCCGTGGCTGGCGCAAGTACGACCTCAGCAAGGTCTTCGGCTTGCAGACGTTTCAGCCTGCCTACCTGCCCGAAAACCGGCTCATGCTCTACGGACATGTCAACGCCTTGCTGCGCGGTGTACAGAAGAATCTGGGTGTCACGGTGATGGCACGGCGCGACTCCCTCTGTCTCTCCGGTGCCACCACCACCGACTCGCTGGGCAATTTCTCCATCCCCCTGGACGATTTCACGGGCTCGCTCGACGCGCTTATTCAGACCCGTAAGGACGGCAAGAAGCAGAACCGGGAGACCACGGTGACGCTCAAACGCAACTTTGATGCCCCGCTCCGTCCCTACGACTTCGACGAGATGCATCCCAAATGGGCCGACATTGTCGATACTGCCTCTTTCGGCCATAAGGTGGAGATGGCCCAGGCGTTGCCTCAGGATTCCGATGTCCACCAGTTGGCAGGCATCATCGTGAAGGGGAAATTCCGCAACAAGAACATCACTAAGGAGACCGAATCGTTTGAGCGCGACATCGTGGGCTTCTACAACATTCGGCAAATCGTCGACCGGCTGCGCGATGAGGGGAAGCCCGTCAGAGCCGACTTTGGTTACCTCATGCATACCATCAACCCCGCCATTTCCGAGGACGGCAAGCTCTACAACACCACCGAGCTCAAATACAGTGTCGGTGGAAGGATGATGGAACAGCAGTTTTTCAACGGTTATATCAATGCCATTGAGACCGCTATGCTCTATCTCGACCGTACCGGTTCCTGGAGTTACGGCTTCGACAAGAACAACTTCCGCATAAAAGAGCAGAAGGCTAAGAGCTACTGGAGCGATATTGATGTCGACACGGTACAGCAGACCAAGCTGAGCAAGATGTACGTGCGCTGCGACCTGACAATGGAAGACCGCTGGGATGCCAACAAAAACTATATTGATGCCAAGGGCCTGAGGCGTACGCTCATCCAAGGCTATAATGCCCCTGCCGCCTTCTATTCGCCTTCGTATGCCGTCGATTCGGCCGCCGAGGGGATTGCCGACCGACGTCGCACCCTCTACTGGAATCCCGACATGAAGACTGATGACAAAGGTGAGATCGTGGTGACATGCTATAATGGCAGTGAGGCGGCGGCCGTCGGAGTCAGTGCCGAGGGCATAAGCAATGGTGTGCCGGCAGCCGTACTCGCCAGTTCCTGCCCACCGCAACAGCCGGCACCCACGGCTGCCCCGTCGGCCCCTCGGCAGGAGAAGGCAAAGCCGTAACAGCGGGAAATTACAGACTCAGAGGTGAATATTCCAGACTTCATCAATGCGTCACCTTGAATCGAGAATAAGTTTATTGGAAAATCATGTACAGACTTTAGCTCCCCATGGAGCTATGGTGCTGAGAGGATGGGGCAGCCTTACGAGCAAGCTCGCCGGCCGCCCCATCCCCTCAGCGCCACCCCCCCCTACGAGGGACAAAGCCTGTCCATGACGAAAATCGCTGTCGTGTAAAATTGCGCCGGGCGCATAAAATAATCAATACCTCCTAAATCTGCTCACAATCATTTTAGAAAGCCCTGATGACAGCGTCGTGGTAATAATAACGCTCTATCTGTGCCTTGGGCCATGTCCGAAGTTCACCAGAATGGCTATTGGAAACAAAGTGCCGCTAAGATAACCAAACGTCTGAAGCTGCTCTTTGTCCGTGATAGTCTTGATGGACTTGCACGCTATGCTAACATTACCACGGGGCATCATCAAGGCCATGTCCATGTTGATGTAGCTTGCGAGTGGTTGTCAATCGAAAAACGGGTAATCTGGAGCCCTTTCTTACAAACTGACTCTTCGACCGCTTACTCTTTGTCGTAGGCATGCACGGGGTAGTCGACCGTGTAGTGCAGTCCTCGACTTTCCTTGCGCTCTATTGCCATGCGTGTGATGAGATAGCCCACGTTGATCATGTTGCGTAGTTCGCAGAGGTCGCGGCTGATTTTCACGCGCTTGAAGAGGCTTTCGGTCTCCTCGTAGAGCAGGTCGAGCCGGTCCCAGGCGCGCTTCAGTCGAAGGTCGCTTCTGACGATGCCCACGTAGTTCGACATCACCTCGCCCACCTCCTTGGCAGCCTGAGTGATGAGGATGTGCTCCTCATTGGTGAGTGTGCCCTCATCATTCCACTCAGGCACCTTGTCGTTGAAATCGAAGTCGTCCACATGCTCCAAGGAGTGCTTGGCAGCAGTGTCGGCATAGACCACAGCTTCGATGAGTGAGTTGGAAGCCAGTCGGTTGCCGCCATGCAGACCGGTGCAGGAGCATTCGCCCAGGGCATAGAGTCCTTCGATGCTCGACTGTCCGTTGAGGTCGACCTTGATGCCGCCGCACATATAGTGAGCTGCCGGACGCACCGGTATCATGTCCTTTGTGATGTCGATACCTATGGAGAGGCATTTCTTGTAGATATTCGGGAAGTGATGTTTGGTCTGTTCTGCATCCTTGTGGGTGACGTCGAGGTAGACGTGGTCGATGCCGTTCTTCTTCATCTCCTTGTCGATAGCCCGTGCCACGATGTCGCGTGGCGCCAGCGACCCCCGCTCATCATATTTCTTCATGAAAGCCTCGCCGTTGGGCAGCTTCAGGATGCCTCCGTAGCCGCGCATGGCCTCCGTGATGAGGTAAGCGGGATGGGTCTCGCCGGGGTGGTAGAGCGATGTGGGGTGGAACTGCACAAATTCCATGTCCTTCACCTTGCCTTTGGCCCTGTGCACCATGGCG
>ONMG01000215.1 GCA_900318855.1 uncultured Prevotella sp. | reverse complement strand
CGACACCTTCCTCAATATGGAGAACTTCGGCAAGGGTCAGGTCTATGTCAATGGTCACGCCTTGGGCCGCTTCTGGCGCATTGGTCCGCAGCAGACGCTCTACTGTCCCGGTTGCTGGCTCCGCAAGGGCAAGAACCACATCATGGTGCTCGACGTCGTCGGCACCGCAAATCCCGTTCTATGGGGACAGGACAAACCGGAGCTCGACAAGCTGCAACTGGAAAAGACCAACCTGCACAACAACATCGGCGACAAGCCTGACCTCAACAGTCGCACGCCGGCCTTCTGTGGCGCACTTCAGCCCGGCAACGGCTGGCAGACCATTCGCTTCGACAAGCCTCAACAGGGCCGCTATCTCGCCCTCCTCATCGGCAGCAACCAGAGTGGCAAAGAGGTGTCGGCCATCGCCGAGCTCTATCTCCAGGATGCCCAAGGACATCGCCTCAGCCGCGAACCGTGGACAACGAAATATGCTGACTCCGAGGAAGCTGCACAAGGCAACCACACGGGCGACAAGGTGTTCGACCTACAGGAGTCCACCTACTGGCGGACTGCTACCGGCACTTCCCTGCCCCACCTGCTCGTCATCGACCTCGGCTCGGTACAGACCGTCACAGCCCTCGACTATCTGCCACGAGTTGAACAAGGTGCCCCCGGCAGCATCAAGGACCTCAAGGTGTACATCTATTGAAGAAACAAATAACTTAACACACAATCCTAATGAAGAAACACAACCTTACTATTCTATGGAGTAGCCTTCTGCTGCTTCTCCCCTTGGGGCTGAAGGCACAAGGCTATGTGAAAAGCGTGAAGATGGATGGCTTCATCGGCCAGCGCATCGACGCTTGTATCGAAGGCAGAGTGAAACCGCAGGACGCCAACGAGCTGGTCCGGCAATTCAAGCAGCAGAAAGAGACAAGCCTCTGGCAGTCGGAATTCTGGGGCAAGTGGGTGCAGGGAGCTATCGACTCCTATCGCTACTGTCACGACAAAGGTCTCTACGAGAAAATCCGGCAGTCGGTCGACGGCATCATCCAGTGCCAGCTGCCCAACGGCTACATCGGCAATTATGCCGAGAGTGCCCGACAGACCAACTGGGACATCTGGGGCAACAAGTACACCACCCTGGGGCTGCTCGCCTGGTACCGCCTCTCGGGTGACAAGCGCGCGCTCAAGGCAGCATCGCGTCTCATCGACTACGTGATGAGCTGCGTGGGCGATGGCAAGAAGGCCATCAGCACCACCGGTCTTTACCGTGGCATGCCCAGCCTCTCCATTCTGGAGCCTGTCACCTATCTTTACCGCTACACACATGACAAGAAGTATCTCGCCTTCGCCACCTACATCGCATCCCAAATGGAAGCCGGCCCACATCTCATCTCCTATGCCGACCATCCCGTGGCCCAGCGTTGGCCGCTCCACAAGGGCGACTCCTGGTGGAGCTTTGCCAACGGGCAGAAAGCCTACGAGATGATGTCGTGCTATGAGGGATTAGTGGAGCTATGGAAGCTCACAGGCGACAGCAACTATCTCCATGTTGCCGAGCTACGTTCCGCCATATCGTAGCCGAGGAAATCAATATTGCCGGGGCCGGCGCCAGCAAGGAATGTTGGTACGGAGGCAAGGCTCTCCAGACGCGCCCAGCCTTCGACATGATGGAAACCTGCGTCACCTTCACCTGGATGCAGTTCTGCAACCGTCTGCTCGAAGTGACCGACAATACGGAGTATGCCGACTGCGTGGAGCACACACTGTATAATGCACTCTTCGCGGCCATGAAGGGCGACGGTACCAATATCGCCAAATACACTCCGCTGCAAGGATTCCGCCACGAAGGCGAGGATCAGTGCGGTGTCCATATCAACTGCTGCAATGCTAACGGCCCCCGGGCTTTTGCCCTCATCCCGCACGTAGCCTATCAGACCCGGAAGGGTGCCGCTATCGTGAATCTCTATGGACCGTCGACGGCCGACATTGCTCTGCGTAAGGGTCTTGACGTCAGACTGAGTCAGACCACCGACTATCCGCTCTCGGGGCATGTCAGCCTACGGGTTGACCCACAGCGTGCTGCGGCCTTCACCTTAAAATTGCGCATTCCGGGATGGAGCAGCCATACGGAGGTGAGTGTCAACGGACAGCCTGTAGATGGCGTTGCCAAAGGTACCTATTGCTCTATCGAGCGCACATGGCAGCCCGGCGACGTGGTGACCGTCGACTTTGATATGACCTGCCACCTGGTGCAGCTCAACAATATGCAAGCTGTCACACGTGGTCCCATTGTATTCGCGCGCGACAGCCGCTTCCATGATGGCAGCGTGGATGAGGTAGTCGTCATTCGCCACAACAACGGTACAGTGCAGGCACAATGCGCTCCCGGCACCTTCTCATGGCTCCAGCTCACGCTGCCCGCCCAGAAGAGCATTTTCACTCATCCTTTCAGCAGTCCGCAGGAGGTGCATCTCTGCGATTTCGCCTCGGCCTGCAACGACTGGAGCCTCGATACCCGATATCGGGTGTGGCTTCCGAAGACACTCGACGTGCAAACCATGGAATAAGCCCTTAAGGGCACACCTAAAATAATAGCCCCCTGCGCTTCCCTCAATAAAGAGAGGCACAGGGGCTTCGTTTTTTATTCAGCAGGCTCCCGGCACAGAGGATGCAGAGCCTCAACGGCCGACTCCGGTCCATCCCAACGGCCATCGAGCCTAAACCTATGTCTTAGAAGAGACTCTTCAGGAAGTCGGCCACCTCGTCGATAATCTTGCCCACTCCATTCGTGGTGATGCTGTCGCCATCCTGCTTCACCTCATCCTTCACCATATCGGCAGCCGAATTCACAATCTGCTTGGCAGCCTTCTTTGTCTTGGCATCCATCTGCAGGTCACCCTGCTGGCTGCTGCTGTCGGACTCATCGTCCTCCGCAGCTTCATCGGGCGCGCTGTCAGTCATCGAACTGCTCTCCTCGATTGTGACGTGTTCCTGTCGGCCGAGTGCCTCCATAAAGTCGTCCTCGTTGGCAGTAAACACATGACCAAGGAGGCCCAACGAGGATCGCTCCTCTGTGCCCCGGTTATCGAAGGTGGTAGTTGAGAAGATGAGATAGCTGTGGTAATGGATGGTGCTGTCGATGCACTCCGAGAGTCCCGCCTCATTGGAGTTGACAAAGCGGTTCACCATCTTCAGGGCCATGTCGAAGAACTTATCGCCGGTGGAGACATCCGTATCGTGCTGCTTCACCACGTAAGCCTTCAGCGCTTTGCGATGGTCGCTGCGGTCAGGCCGCGTGAAGCCCATGAGGAGCAGAAGGAGCACAGCAACGCCAATCACCCAAAGCAGTGCATTGCTCTTGCGTTGCGGCTCCGTAGAGGCTGCAGGCTGCTGAGGAGCCTGGTAGGGAGCTGCTGGTTGCTGAGGCATCCCCTGGCCGGCGGCCGGTTGAACGGCCTGAGGGGGCACAGGTGGCGGCGTGCATGTGCTGTCAGCATAGAGACAATCGTGGAGCTCCTGCACTTTCCAAGCCGGCGTCCAGTCAGTCATACCTTCAGCCCACACGAGGGTGTCGGACGACAGATTCATGTCTTTCAGCTCATACACAGAATAAGGACCCTGCTGCTGGTTATCCTTGATGATGAAATACTTCATTGTCTTTCTCTCTTTTTGATTTACGGGGGCAAAGTTATTACTTTTCCATGATATAGCCTGCACGTTGAGGCATAAAGTATCTAAAAATCAACTCTCCGCGGACAGCATAGGCAAGGGTGAGCTGACATGCGCTCAGATGTACGTCGGCTTGGGGCATAGACTATTTGAGGGAAATCGGCGAATTGCTGTGCAGATCCATGCCAATGGGGATCGAGAGAGCCCCAGCTTAGTGCCTGGAGCCGTCGGCAGCAGTCCCAAGCACTAAGTGAGAACCATGGCTCAGTGGAGTTCCTCCAGCTGCACAGGCCCCATCATTCCGGAGGGCAACAGGGGTGACGATGCCTTGAAGCCACAGAAGCTACTCCAGGTATAGCGATGGGCAGAAGGCTGCAAATCGCCGATGATGCGGTTGGGCCACAGATTGACCACCCTGATGCGCACCTCATTGCGGCCCTTGCGAAGCATCCGGCTGACGTCGAGTGCATAAGGCTGTTTCCAGGCCGTACCCACGGTGATGCCGTTGACCTCCACTTCGGCCATGACGCCAACACGTCCCAAATGAAGCACATAACGCGACGCCGGATTCAGCTTTCGAAGTTTGAAGGAGCGACTATAGAGGGCGGTTCCAGAATAATAACGCAGAGCACTGTCGGCCGACTCTGTCCATGAAGTGAGCTGTTCATAGCTCACCGTCGCCGGAGCCCCCATTCCGCTGAGGAATTCGGCTGTCCAACCGGTACTGAGGTCGATGAGTTGCTGCTGCCGGGGCTGCGGCACGTCGAGTCGTGTGCTGTCAGTGGGTTCACGGAGTACAATGAACACGGCATCGTGAGGCTCCAGTGAGAGTGACACCTCAGTGCGGCCCTCCTTCATGACATAGGAAGCAGGCTCCATACGTCCGTCGTCGGCATGCCAGATCTCGGGCTTGCGTCCTGTGGTCCGCAGGCTCACCGTAGTGGTGAGCTCACTGTCGTGTGTGTTGCTCACCCAATAGAAATCGCCATCGGCAGCGTGACGGTGCACATAGCTGAGCTGGCTCATGTCGGGCGAAGAGCAGTCAGGCCGGATGCCCCATCCCTTGAATGCCTCCTCAAGGGTAGGTGTGGCCATGACATTAGAACGGTGCTTCTCCCAGATATCGGCTGTCAAGCGGGCGAACTCCAGGGTATCATCCTCCAGACTCATGGGCTGCTGCGGCTTCTGCCCCCACACTTTGCAACCTGCATTCACCAGTTCCTGCAAGCGCCGCAACGAAGCCAGCGTCATGCGGCGGCACTGCTTGTCGAGGGCCAGCACCCTGTAGGTCATACCCGAGGGTGCCTGCAACCATCCGCCAACCATGGTGACATCCTTCTGCAAGGCCTCGGCATTCAGAAAGTCGTAGGCATAGCCTTGGGGCACAGGTGGCTGATTATTGATGAAGATGCCCGTGATGTTGTTGTCCTCGCCATAGAAGTAAGCCACGTCGGCCACGTATTGTCCCTGCTGCATCATGGAGGCGCTTCGCGTGAGATAGCTTATCCACGGTTTGGCCATGGAGGCCCAGGTCTCATGCCGATTGAACCACTGCCCGTAGATGCCCAGTGCCAAACCGGGCCGGTGAACGTCGTCGGGCTGATGGGCACTCTCATGGATGACAAAGCGGTTGAGTCCGTAGGCAAGTTCGCAATCGGCCACAGGCTTGATGTTGCCCGGCCAGTAGGAGTGCTCGCGACCGTTGCGACCGTCGGCCGTAAACGACTCACCCGCTACCAGCCGTTTGCCGTAGAGATGAGCGGTCGACGAGGATTCTTTGATGTCCATTCTGTTGTTGAAGCTTGGCACCCCGTTGTCGCTCATCCACGTGGCTCCCATGGGAATGTCGGCCCGACGCTTCACACTCATTCCGTCGGGCATATACTGACGGCGACCCTCATCCGACTCGAAATAGGTGTTGATGCCATGACGTTTGGCTACAGCGGAAGCCTCAGCGTAGAGGTTGTCCGTGTAGAGGTCGCCGAGAGTACGGCGGAAGTCCGTGAGGAAGGCGTCGGTGCTCCTGCCATCGACAAGCACCTCACCGGCCAGTGCGGGAAGCCATTTCACGAGTGCATAGCCTCGGCGCTTTGCAAACTCCAAGGGCAGCAGTGGCGTCCAAGTCTGGCTACCGGCTTCATAGCTGTCGATGAGCAGATGGCTGATGCCCGCGGGACCGAGCTTGCCGCCGGTGGCATCGGCATAGGTCTGGAGATAGTGTTCCAAATAGCGGTGCACAGACTCGCGGTCCATCTTGTCGACCTCGAGGCCGGTACCCTCAGGCGAGGCCGGATGATTGAGCTTTCCCGTGAGTGCCCAACCGAAACGATAGATGCGCCAGCGGCCCTTGGGAGCACGCCACCGCAGATGTCCGTCCGCAACATAGGGCGTGACATCCACCACATCGGAGAGTTCGCACCCCTTGACTGTCGGCGGTGTGGGGTAATCGGGCAGATCGCCAAAGGTTGCAAAGCCACTTTTCTCCTCAGCAAACTGCACACGGCTCACGGTGGAGAGACTGAGCTCAGCCAACCGGAAGAAGCGCCCTGCACCATCCTGCTCGGGAACATGGCACACCAGCCGGAAGCTGCGGGCTGTGGTCGGAGGGATATCGAAGGTGTGGAGCGGAGCACCACCCTGGGGAACATCGCATACCTTATTATATACAACACCGTCGGCTGAAGCCTGCAGCTCGTAGAGGTGCTGCCGGTCGCCAGTATCCCAACAATCGCGCACCCGACCGTCACTCATGCTCAGAGCTCTGATGGTCACCATCCGGGGAAAGCTGATGTCCACCCACAGACTGCCGTCAGACGCAGCTCCGATTCGTTGCATCGTCCGCAGGTCGTCGTCGTACAGGCGAGCAGCCTCCAGCGTGCCCCCCGAACAGGTTGCCGTGGGATGGAGCTCGGCCATGGGCACATCGTCGGGAGCCATACGCACGGCCACACAAGCAATATCACGATAAAGAGCCGAATCGGGGCGCTGAGCCGAGCGCGTGTTTTGAAAGATGCCCGATTCGGCAAAAGGCTCGGGCAACTGACAGTCCAACTGACGGCCGCCATTGGCCACCATCACGCGCCAGGTGAGCCGCTTCATGGCATCCTGCCGGGGCACCCATGGACCACCCGTATTGCTCCAGCCCGGCGAGCTGGGCAATGTGACTTCCATTCCCAGAGAGTCGGCGAGGTGCAGGGCATAGGCGAAGCAGTCCTTCCAAGGAGCCGTCATATAGGCCACTCGCGGTTTCACAATGCGGGGCACACTGAATCCGGCATCGAAGATGTGAACACCACCCAGACCGATGTTGTGCATCCAGGTAAGGTCCTTGCGGATACCCTCACGCGTGATATTGCCATTCATCCAGTGCCACCACACCTGGGGCCGCGCCTCAGCCGAGGGATGGAGGAAGGCCGTCTTCAGATCGGTAGACTGGGCGAAGCAGGCGGAAGCGAAGGCGGAAAGAAATGCGCATGCAGTCCCTACAAAGGTGCTGGATAGAGGTTTCATAAGTTTCATAAGCTATAAATTCTAAGGTGAATATGAGGTTAATGAGCCACGGCCGAAGTGGTGGCGATGACCGCGTAATGGGAACAGTGCGGCACACGCCCGATATCATGGCGGCAAGGCGGCTACCCTAAGCTGAAGACTTTTCATATGGTGATGTTAGATTTCTAAAGTATGGCAAAAGTACTAAGAATCGGCCAAAGGCGCAAATAAATGGAGCCGTTTGTTTCGGAGAATTGAGATTATTGCGTAACTTTGTCAACACAAAGACACCTAAGACTTGAGATGATGAGAATACAACTAAAAACCATCCTACTCCTTTGGGCTTTGCTGGCTTCCGTCACTGTGGGGGCACAGCAACCGAAAGTGGTATTTCTGAGTGGCAGCCATGCGATGGCACGCGTCGCCACAAGTTCCAATTACCTCTTGCTGCCGGTAGAAGAAAAGGCAGCCATGAGCCATGTCAGGGTGATAGCCGACACCAAAGCGCAACAGGACATCAACGTGAAGCTGGCTGTCGACGCCGTCGACTACTACGTGACGCTTGACCTGCGCCCCTACAAGGGGAGACAACTGCTGCTCGACATCCATCACGACGGCAAAGCCCGCTCGGAGGCCGCGCTGCGCGACCAGGTGTGCTGGAAGCAGATGCGTACTACCGACAGCTTTGACACCAACAACCGCGAGCGTTTCCGCCCGCTGTATCACCACACACCTGCTTATGGCTGGATGAACGACCCCAACGGACTGGTCTGGGCCGATGGCCTATGGCACCTCTACTACCAGTATAACCCCTACGGTTCACAGTGGGAGAACATGCATTGGGGACATGCCACCAGCCGCGACCTCATCCACTGGCAACAGCAGCCTGTGGCTCTGGCCCCCGACGCACTGGGCACCATCTTCAGCGGCTCGTGTGTAGTCGACAAGGACAACACGGCCGGCTTTGGACGTGGCGCCATAGTAGCACTCTTCACCTCGGCCGGTGAGAGCCAGACACAGAGCCTGGCCTATAGCACCGACGGCGGCCAGACCTTTACCAAATACAGCGGCAATCCAGTTATCACATCCAACGTGGTGGACTTCCGTGACCCTCACGTCTTCTGGAACGAGGCGACGCACAGGTGGAACCTTGTGCTGGCTGCCGGTCAGGAAATCAGGTTCTACTCCTCGGCCAATCTGAAAGACTGGACCTACGAAAGCGCTTTCGGCTCAGGACACGGTTCCCACGACGGAGTGTGGGAATGTCCGGATTTGATGAAGCTACCAGTGAAGGGTACCGACCAGGAGAAGTGGCTGCTCATTGTCAACATCAACCCGGGCGGCCCCTTCGGAGGCTCCGCCACCCAATATTTCACGGGCCAGTTCGATGGTCATAAGTTCATCTGCGACGAACAGAGCAGCACAGCCAAATGGATGGACTACGGAAAGGACCACTATGCCACCATAACCTTCAGCAACGCGCCTGAGGGAAGGACGGTGGCACTGCCCTGGATGAGCAATTGGGAATATGCCAATCAAGTGCCCACACTGCAATACAGAAGTGGCAATGCCATTGCCCGCGAACTGGGACTCTACAACTACGGGGGACGCACCTGGGTGAGCGTGGTTCCGGTGAAAGAAATGAGCTTGGCACGAGGGGCTAAGACCAAACGGCTGACTCCGGCCTGTGAGCTCGTAGCCGACCTAAAGGGACCGGCTACCCTCACCTTGAGCAACGACAAGGGCGAGAAGGTGACCGTGACGCTCGACGACAAGACTGGCACACTCACCATGGACCGCACCCTGAGCGGTGACACCGCATTCAGCCGAACTTTCCCCGGCACCACCTCAGCCCCCACCCATGGTACAATTAGCCAGTTGCGCATCTTTATCGACAAATGCAGCATTGAAATCTTCGATGCCGACGGCAAGATGGCCATGACCAACCTGGTGTTCCCCTCGACACCCTACAACCAACTCGCGGTGCGGGGCAAAGTGCGCACCACCATCTATCCTATACGATAATTACTTATAGACCTGAATATGAAAGAAAAAAACAGTTGGTCCATCGTCCCGGTAATGTTCTGCTTCTTCGCCATGGGATTTGTTGACCTCGTAGGTATTGCGTCGAACTTCGTGAAAGCAGACATGGGGCTCAACGACAAGACGGCCAACATCTTCCCGTCGCTGGTCTTCTTCTGGTTCCTCATCTTCTCGGTGCCCACCAGCGTGTTGATGAATCGCATCGGAAGGAAGAACACCGTGATGCTGTCGCTTCTTGTCACCCTCCTCTCGCTCATCATACCCGTGTTCGGCGAGAGCTTCTGGGGCATGGCCGTAGCCTTCTCGCTGCTCGGCATCGGCAACGCCATCATGCAGACGTCGCTCAATCCGCTTGTGTCATCGTTCATCGAAGGCAAGCATCTCGCCTCCACACTCACCTTCGGCCAGTTTATTAAGGCCATAGCCTCCTTCCTGGCTCCCTATCTGGCCTCCTGGGGTGCAGCAGCCGTCATCCCTTCCATGGGCCTCGGCTGGAGGGTACTCTTCGCCATCTACTTCTTGGTGGGCTTGCTGGCCACACTGCTACTGGCCTTCACACCTGTGCCCGAGTCGAAATCGGATTCCGGCACCACCGGCAACGCCCACCCGCTCGGCATCGGCCGACAGTTTGCTGACTGCTTCAAGCTCCTCGGTACCCCTATTATCCTGCTCTGCTTCATCGCCATTATGTGCCATGTGGGCATCGACGTGGGTACCAATACCACAGCACCGAAGATTCTACAGGAGAAGCTGAACCTCTCGCTCAACGATGCTGCCTTCGCCACTTCGCTCTACTTCATCTTCCGCACCTTCGGTTGTCTCTCAGGCTCCTTCATTCTGAGAGTGATGAAGCACAGCACCTTCTATTTCATCAGCATTGTCCTGATGGCCGTCGCCATGGCAGGACTCTTCTTCGGCACAACGGAAACGGTGCTTTACACTGCCATTGCCCTCATCGGACTGGGCAACTCTAACGTCTTCTCCATTGTGTTCTCCAAGGCTATCCTCTCAGAGCCCGAGAAGCAGAATACCGTGAGCGGACTGATGATTATGGGTCTTTTTGGCGGTACCATCTTCCCGCTGCTCATGGGCGTCTGCAGTGATGCCTTCGGGCAGAAGGGGGCCGTGGCAGTAATGGCTGTGGGCGTGCTCTACCTCATTGCCTACGGACTGATTGCCGGGAAGAAGACAAGTGCGGCCTAAGGAGAGCACCTATCACAAGATAAGGACAAAACATACGGACACCATGTCGCACCATCCTCATCGAATCGCTTCACCGCTCATTGGCGGTCTGCTGCTCTTGCTGAGCATCGGCAGCTCCGCCCAATCCACCCACTCAAGCTCCTATGAGGAGCCCGACGACCCGGCCTGGCAGAAGGATGACGCCTGAAACCAATTAGACAAGGGACTCTATGCCTGCTGGGTGTCAAAGGATGTGCATTACGTCCGGTCGAAAGTACCCCGGGAGCACTTGCGGCAGGACACCGTAATCTATGGATAGAAGGGGGAGCGCGTGGGCATGGAAGCGGCCGTCTTCTCGAAGATACCCGCGGGGAGACTCTCACTCAGGGTTAAAAGTGATCGGCAATTGGCTGCACGAACGCAGGTGAACTGGGTGAGCTGTGTGCTGACGGACAGCTTCAGAGGCTGTGGTGAGCATCCGTCTGGCTATGCACCTTATCTGGTGAACGACATGACTGACACCTCCTGTCTTCGTTATTGGGACACCCAAATCAGATATATTATTGCGTTGTTTGTTGCCTTTTAGGTGTAGAAGCAAAGGCACAAGTACAAGTACAGTTCAGGCTGTTAGACAGCCATACACGGCAACCTAT
>ONMG01000216.1 GCA_900318855.1 uncultured Prevotella sp. | reverse complement strand
CAGCCCACGCAGAAGCCTGCTCAACCTGCTGACTCGAAGCAGCCAGCCGACCAGCAACAACAAGGGGAGCTCGTCATTCCTGATGAGGCGCCGGCCAAGGCACAGCCCAAGCAGCCCGCAAAGCAGTCGGCCAAGTCAGAGGGCACGCAGAAAGCTAAGTCGGAACCCAAACTTCAGCCCGGTCAGCAGCCCAAGACAGAACCTGCCAAACAGCAGCCTGTGAAGCCCAAGCTCGACGACGACGGCTTCTACTTTAACGACGACGCTCCGCAGAAGCCTGCAGAGAACAATAAGAAGAACGACAAGAAGAAAAAGGAACTCAAGCCCGATATCGACCTCGAGGACGAATACTATGACCTCGATGGGTTCTGATGGCGGCTGCTCCATACGTATTAAATAAGGATATATGAGCAACGGATTACTCTTATGGGTAGATGATGAGATAGAGCTTATGAAGGCTTATATCATCTTTCTCGAGAAGAAGGGATATGAGGTGGTGACTGTGAGCAACGGTCCCGATGCTATAGAACAGTGCCGACAACGCACTTTCGATCTGGTGCTGCTCGACGAGATGATGCCGGGCCTCACTGGGCTGGAGACGCTGCAGCACATCAAGGACATCTCCCCTGCCACACCTGTGGTGATGGTCACCAAGAGCGAAGAGGAGAATATCATGAACCAGGCCATTGGATCCAAGATAGCCGATTACCTCATCAAGCCGGTTAACCCCAGTCAGATACTTCTCACGCTCAAGAAGTGCATCCATCGCAAGGAGATTGAGACCGAGGTCACGCAGACCGGCTATCAGCAGAGCTTTCAGCAGATTGCCATGCAGATTAGCGACTGCTCAACTCTCGACGACTGGAAGAATGTCTATAAGCGCTTAGTGCACTGGGAGCTGGAGCTCAGCAGTACCGACAGCAATATGACCGAGATGCTGCAGATGCAAAAGGAAGAGGCCAACAATGGTTTCTCCAAGTTCATTAAGCAGAACTATCTTGAATGGGTGGAGCCGCGACAGACACAACGCCCTTTGATGAGCCCTGATGTCTTCAAGAAGTGCATCTTCCCATTGCTTGACCGTGACGAGAAGGTGTTCCTCATCGTCATCGATAACTTCCGCTATGACCAGTGGCGCATGCTGGCTTCCGAGATTGGGGATATCTTCGACATCGAGGAAGACCTCTACACCAGTATTCTGCCCACAGCCACGCAGTATGCCCGCAACGCCCTGTTCAGTGGGCTTATGCCCAACAAAATTGCTGAGATGTTCCCCAATCTGTGGGTCGATGAGGACGAGGAGGAGGGCAAGAACCTCAACGAGGGTCCGCTCATCCAGACACAGATTGACCGCTACCGTCGCCACGACCTTTTCAGTTACCATAAGGTGAACGACTCGGCAGCTGCTGAGAAATTCATGGAGCACTTCAATGAGCTCGGACGTTATAACCTCAACGTGCTGGTCATCAACTTCATCGATATGCTGTCGCATGCGCGTACTGAGTCGAAGATGGTGCGCGAGCTGGCCAGCAATGAGTCGGCTTATCGCAGCATCACGCTGAGTTGGCTTCGCCATTCGGTCATGGCCGACCTTTTCAAGCGCCTTGCTCAGTCGGACTACAAGGTAGTCCTCACCACCGACCATGGCAGCATCAGAGCCTCGAAGCCCGTGAAAATCATTGGTGACCGCAACACGAACACTAACCTGCGCTATAAGCTGGGCAAGAACCTCAATTACAATCCGAAGGAGGTGTTTGCCATCAGAGACCCCCGGAAGGCACAGTTGCCGTCGCCCAATCTGAGCACAAGCTACGTCTTTGCTACAGGGGCCGGCTTCTTTGCTTATCCCAACAATTACAACTACTATGTGGCCTATTATAAGGACACCTTCCAGCATGGAGGTATCTCGATGGAGGAGATGCTAATCCCCCTCATCACGATGACGCCGAGGAAGAAGTGAAGATATATCGTGTAGCCTAAATAGGCTCTAAATCATTCAATATTATGCAGATAACAATTAAGTCATTAGACGGGATTCAAGAAGCTGCGCGGCAGTTCATCCATAGTATGGGACCTGGAAAGGTGTTTGCTTTCTATGGTAAGATGGGGGCAGGCAAGACCACTTTCATCAAGGCCATCTGTGAGGAACTCGGCGTGAAGGATGTCATTACATCGCCTACTTTCGCCATTGTCAACGAGTACACCACCGAGCCCGACGGCAAGAGTATTTTCCATTTTGACTTCTACCGAATCAAGAAACTGGAAGAAGTCTACGACATGGGCTACGAGGACTATTTCTATAGCGGAGCCCTCTGTTTCCTGGAGTGGCCCGAGCTCATTGACGACCTCTTGCCCGAAGATGCTGTCAAGGTGACCATCAAGGCTAACGACGACGGCACGCGCACCGTTGACTTCTGACCCTCTGAAGACATAACAAAACCACGGCCGCAAACCCTTTTCCTGCCTCTTGTCACTCCAGTGGTGACAGTGTGCAGGTGTGGGTGTGCGGCCGTGGCGTTGTCGAAAGAGTGGGGGAGCGGCTTAGAGCAGAGCCTTGAATTTGGCATCAAGCACTTCCTTGGGGGCGGCACCGACAAATTTGTCGACGAGCTGGCCATTCTTGAAGAAGAGCACTGTGGGGATGCTGCGTACGCCGTATTCAGCTGCTATCTCGTCGTTCTCCTCAACGTCGCACTTGCCTACCACAATCTTGCCGTCGTAGTCGTTGGCAAGCTCTGAAATAACAGGACCGAGCATGCGGCAGGGACCGCACCATGTAGCCCAAAGATCCATCACGAAGGGCTGTGCCCCGTTCTTGTAGGTCTCAAAGTTCTCTGATGTGACTTTTACTTCCATTTTATTGTTCCTTTCCTATGTCTTTGTTTGTGCCTGCAAAGATACATATTTTTCCCCGTCCGACCTTGCTATTCCCGGATTTATTTCCGAGGGGGTACATGGGTTGCCAAATGGGGGATAATGAGAGTGCGAACCGCGCACGTCACGCGACGCCGAAGGGGGCAGGGAGAACCGCTGCCCTAACCTTCGGCTGGCGATAACTTACATGCCACCCATCTGCCCCATTGAGGTAGCGGGGCTCGACTGGCGCTGCGAGTCGTTGAAGTCGTTGTTGATTTTGCTTTGCTTAGCAGAGAACTGCTTCTTCGTATTACCGAAGTTCCACTTCACACTCAGCATGAAGATTCTCAAGGGAATACGTACCTTCGTCATGCTCGAGAAGTCGGCACTATGCGAGAAGTTGTCCATTTTTATCTTCCCTTCCACAGGGCCGGCGTAGCCTGTGCTCACCTCCAGTCGGTCCTTGAGGAAAGTGCGGGTCAGCGAGACATTCATGAAGTTCATTCCGCTCTGCCATCCCATGAGACTGTACTGCTTGGTGGTGGCGAACAATCCCAGCGAGCCCTTTACTTTCCAGGGCAGCTGCTGTTCTACGGAGAAGTAGCCCCGTGCACCCCAGCCATAATTGCTCAGGTTGAGCTCGCGAGCCCGCCAGTCGCCGTAGCTCACGGCTCCGTTCATCATCAGCGTCGTGGTCTTGGTCACTCCCCAGCGCATATAAGCGTTCAGTGAGGTGGAGCTGCTCTTGCCATTGTTGGTATAGGTGGTGTTGAGCACGTCGTCCTCCAGGAATGAATAGTTCTGGGTCTCGTTGCCACAGTAGTTCTCGCTCAAGGTGAGGTTCATCATGAACTTCGGGGTAAACGTGTTGAAGGTGAGTGCCACGTTGTGGGAACGGGCCACGCTGAGGCTCGGATTGCCGTAGCTCAGCACATTGGGGTTGGTCCGGTCAACGTAGGGATTGAGCTGGTTGATGCCCGGACGGGAGATGCGCATGGTGTAGGTGATGCCGAGATTGGTGGTCGGCGAGAAGTTGTAGCCCAGGCTGCCCGATGGCACCAGGTCGCCGTAGTCCTTCTTGAAGTTGCGTTCACTATGGTCGGCATACTTCACGTCCTCGAAGGTGTACTCATAGCGCAGGCCTGCACGGGCATTGAACTTCTCGGTGGTGAGACGGTACTGGGCGTAGGCGGCAACGATGCTCTGCATATTGCGGTAGTTCACGCTGTAGGCCGCGTTGGGCACATCCTGACCATTCGTGACGTCGTAGTATTTGCTGTCGCTCTTGTTGCGCCTGGAAATCCACTTGGCTCCCGTCTCCAGCGTCTGCTTCTTGCTGAGGGGCAGCGTGAAGTCACCCTGCACGGTGTGACTGGTACCCCAGGTATGCGAGTCGGAATAAAGGTCAGCGGGCAATGGGGCTGTGGACGAGGGGTCCTGCTGATAGAGCATGCGGTTCTGGTTGACCCCCGGATTATAGTCGAAGAGGTAGCTCAGCGTGAAGCTCGAGGTGTGGTCGGCATTGAAGAAGCGCTGGTAGTCGGCACTGGCATTGAAGCCGGTGAACTCGCTCTTCACATGGTTCTCTGCCGTATAGTCGTAGCCGGTGCCAAAGGCGCCTCCGCGGAAGGAGAAGAGCGGCCAGGCAGAGTGGTTCTGGTTGCCTCGCATCATGCCCATGTTGACATTCACGCTGCTCAGCGAGTCGAGCTCATAGCCCAGCGAGAGGTCTCCCATCATGAAGGGGGACTTGAGCTTGTAGCTCATGGAATTGGCTATCGTGGCATCGCCGGCTTCTGATTTCTGCACTCGCTCGCTCGTCATGCTGAGGTCGCCCCGACCCTTGTTGACGAATGCACTGGCGCTATAGGTGAACTTGCCCTGCTGTCCGCCCACGTAGGCATTGGCGGAGTGGCCGTGGTTGCTCAGGCGCACCTCTACGTTGCCGCTGTAGCTGTTCATCTGCTCGGTTGCCGCTCCATTGACGTGGACGAGCTTGATGTCGAGCACGCCCGTGGTGCCTTCGGCGTCGTATTTGGCTCCGGGCGAGGTGATGACGTCGATGCTCTGCACCATGGAGGCTGGTACCGCCTTGGCTATCTGTGAGAGGTTCGACTGATACATTTTGTTGGGTTTGCCGTCGACATAGACGGTGAAACTGCCGGAGCCGTTGACAGTAATATTATCCTGTGCGTCAACATTCACCATCGGCACCTTACGGAGCATGTCGAGCAGGTTCATCGTCTTCGAGTCGACATCATCCTGAACACTGTAGGTCATCTTGTCGGTGGTCATCTTCACCACGGGCCTGAGTGCTGTCACCTCCACGGCTTTGAGCGACTTGGCGTCGTCGGTGATGAGCAGTTTGCCAAGGTCGAGGGCTGCCTCTCCGTTGAGTTTCAGTTTCCTCGTAATGGTCTGCCGTCCCATAGAAGCCACAGTGAGCACGAAGTCACCGCGTCCCTTCACTTTCTGCGTGATATGTCCGTCGGCATCGGTCACCGACATAGCTACCGGTTTGGTCATGTTTCCCCTGGCGAATACCCTTATTGTAGCAAAGGCCTCGCCCTCGTGGGTGATAGAGTCGCGCACGATGCCGGTCACTACCGTTTCCTGTGCCTTTGCGGGCATTGCTGCCATCAGGGGGAGCAGGAACAGCAGGCAGAGCACCCGCCATTTCATCTTGTTGCTAATCATGTTTGTATCCTATAGTTACTTGTTTTCAGTCATTGCGGCGTATTGCCGTTCCAAATCCTGCATGCTGAGTCCGAGCAGTTGCATTTGGCGGAAGACTCCTGGCAGTGTTTTGCGGAGAAAGTCTTCGCGCCGTTGCCGGAAGATGAGCTCACGCCCCCCTTCAGCCACAAAGTAGCCCAGTCCCCGCTTGTTGTAGATGATACCGTCGCGGGCCAGTTCATCGTAAGCTTTCACGGCCGTATTGGTATTCACTTCCAGGGTGACGGCATATTCCCTCACACTGGGTATGCGGTCGTTGGCCATATAGTGGCCGGCAAGAATCTCGTCGGCCAGTCGGTCAGCTATTTGCAGGTAAATGGCTTTGTCGTGTGAAAATGCCATGAGCCTAACTTTGATAATCAGTTCCTAATGGTCAGTTGATGGTCGTCTATGCTGCCCGAACCTCTGACGCTGCGGTGGAACTTGCGCAGACTGCCCTTGGCCTCGAGGCTGCCACTGCCGGATATGGAGGCCGAGGCCTCGTAGCAGTCGATGAACTTCAGTTCGGCATCGCCACTTCCGGATATCTGCATGTTGGTGTTGTTCACATGGTCGAGAGTAGCCTCCACACTACCGCTTCCCAAGATGCTCATATCGGCTTTGCTGGCTTTCAGCCGGGCTACTTCCAGTTCGCCGCTTCCTGCCACATGGAAACCGAATTTGTCCCTGCAAACCACTTCCCTCAATGACACTTCGGCACTGCCAGCAACAGCAATATCCAGCCTGTCGAGGTTAAGATTGTTCTCGGCCGTGAAGTCACAGCTTCCCGCAACAGCTACGGTATTGATGTCGGGTGCTGTCACCCAAAGCTCAGTGTCCGAACTATGGTCACCGAACTGCAAGACAGTCAACCCTTTTCTCTGCTTCTTCCAGCGTACAACCAAAGTGCCGTCCTTAGTGAACACTTCGATGTGATCCCGCAGTTCAGGCGCAGTCTTCAGCTTCACCTTGTAGCTGCTGCCCTGTATGAAGTGCACATCGAAGTCACCGGCTGCTGTGATTCTGTTGAAGGCTCCCACACTGACGTTGTAGCTCTTCCTCTCTGTATTGACACTGTTTTTCTCTATGCGGCATGCCGAGACGCTGAGCATCGTGGCAACCATGATAGCAAGACTGAATAATGCTTTCATATTGATTTCCGTATTAATTGTTCTTTTAATTTATCCATTTGTTGTTGATGACCTGCAGCGTAAGGTACTTGTGGTAGGCGAACCAATAGCAGAAGATGATAAAGGCTGCGCTCACGATGTAGTAAACGGTCAGGCAGGCAGAATCGTTGAGAATGATGGAGAACGACTCGCCGTAGAAGAGGGGAAGCACATACTTCAATATGAGTATGATGCTGAGCGCAAATACCTGCCCGAGGACAGTCCAGGTGACCAGACCCAAGACGAGCGGATGCTTGCGGAAGAAGCTGCCCATGAGCAGGTAGGCGGCATGGTTGCACAGCAGACTGACGAGGATGAAACCGCGTGAGATTCTATCGCTAAAAGCTTTGCCCGAAATCTGAGAAAGCCCGTAGTCGACATTTTCCCAACCCCAGGAGGCCACGTCGGGCTTCACCAGGAGCGT
>ONMG01000332.1 GCA_900318855.1 uncultured Prevotella sp. | reverse complement strand
CGGCAAGGTGCTCCCCGTAGGAGGCATCAAGGAGAAAATTCTGGCCGCTAAGCGAGCTGGCATCACCGACATCGTGATGTGTCAGGAGAACAAGAAGGACATCGACGAGATTCCCGAAAAGTATCGTAAGGGCGTGACGTTCCACTATGTGGAGAATGTGCAGCAGGTTTGGGACTTCGCACTCACCGACGAGAAAGTCGACCACCCCGTTGATTTCACCATCCCTAACGACGACAACAACAACAAGAAGGCATGAAATTCGAGATACAGCACAACGACCCCGCTTCCAACGCCCGTGCAGGCCTCATCACCACCGACCACGGCCAAATAGCAACGCCCATCTTCATGCCCGTGGGTACGGCAGGCTGCGTGAAAGCCGTCAACTTCGACGAGCTGGAACGTCAGGTGAAAGCTCAGATTATCCTGGGCAACACCTATCACCTCTATCTCCGGCCGGGGCTGGAGGTGCTGCGGGCAGCCGGAGGCCTACACGGCTTCAACGGGTGGCAGCGCCCCATCCTCACCGACAGCGGCGGCTTTCAGGTGTTCTCACTGACGGGCATCAGAAAACTTTCGGAGGAGGGCTGCGAATTCCGCTCTCATATCGACGGCAGCAAGCACTTCTTCACACCCGAAAACGTGATGGACACCGAGCGCGTCATCGGGGCCGACATCATGATGGCTCTCGACGAATGTCCACCGGGTATGAGCGACTATGCCTACGCCAAAAAAAGCCTCGGACTGACGCAGCGGTGGCTCGACCGCTGCATAGAGCGCTTCAAGGCCACCGAACCCCTCTATGGCTACCACCAGAGCCTCTTCCCCATTGTCCAGGGGTGCACATACAAGGACCTCAGACAGGAAGCCGCAAAATACGTGGCCGACAAGGGTGCCGAAGGCAATGCCATCGGAGGACTGGCCGTGGGTGAGCCCACGGAAGTGATGTACGAGATGATAGAGGTGGTGAACGACATCCTTCCGAAAGACCGTCCACGCTATCTCATGGGTGTGGGCACCCCCCAGAACCTGCTCGAGGCCATAGCGCGCGGTGTCGACATGTTCGACTGCGTGATGCCCACGCGCAATGGACGCAACGCCATGCTCTTCACCTACAACGGCACGATGAACATGAGGAATAAGAAGTGGGAGATGGACTTCTCGCCCATCGATGCTGACGGATGCGACATGGACCGCCGCTACACCAAAGCCTACCTGCACCACCTCTTCAAGGCGCAGGAGCTGCTCGCCATGGAAATAGCCAGCATCCACAATCTGGCTTTCTATCTGCGACTCGTCACCGATGCGCGCCAGCATATTGCACAAGGTGACTTCATGGCGTGGAAGAGCAGCATCATCGAACAACTCGGACAAAGGATATAAGACATTCTGCGACATGAACCTTAGCAATATTGCATCATCAGCCGGGGACCGGTGGAGCACCCTGACCACCACGCTCAGGCGCTGCGCCGCACGTGTGCGCCAGCTGTGGCTCAGGCTGCGCCCGCGCCTCAGGTTCCTGCGCATTCTCAACCCACGCCGGTATGTCACCCTGCTCGACTGGTATCTCATCAAGAAGTTCATCGGCACCTACATCTTCTCCATCGTGCTGATCATCTCGATAGCCATTGTTTTCGACTTCAACGACAACTTGTCGAAGTTCACTCAATACCATGCCCCCTGGCACGCCGTCATCTTCGACTACTATGCCAACTTCATCCCCTACTACGCCAACCTCTTCAGCCCGCTCTTCGTGTTCATAGCCGTCATCTTCTTCACCTCGAAGCTGGCTGGCAACTCGGAGATAATAGCCATGCTGGCATCGGGAGTGTCGTTCAAGCGGCTACTGCGCCCCTACATGATTTCGTGCATCCTCATCTCTTCACTTTCCTTCTATCTGAGCGCCTACGTGATACCCCACGGCAACGTCATCAAGCAGAACTTTGATGCCCTCTACCGCAACAGCAAGCGCCTCACCACGGCCGACAACGTGATGCTTCAGGTGGGAAAGGGGCGCGTCATCTCAATCCAGCACTTCGACAACAACACCAAACGGGGCTACGGCTTCTCCATGGACAAGCTGCAGGACAAGAAACTCATCAGCCACCTCACGGCACAGGAAATACAGTACGACACCATCTCGGAGGCCAAATGCCACTGGACACTCATCAACTGGAAGGTGCGCGAGCTGCGGGGACTCAGAGAGCACATCACCACCGGGGCACAGAAGGACACGCTCATCCAGATGGAGCCCACCGACCTGGTCTTCTCCAAGGGGCAGCAGGAGACCTTCACTAGCCCCGAACTGAAGGAATACATCTCAAAGCAGATAACACGCGGCTCAAGCAATGTGGTGCAGTACGAGGTGGAGTACCACAAGCGCATAGCAGCCTCCTTCGCATCCTTCATTCTAACCATCATCGGAGCCTCGCTCTCAGCCAGAAAGCGCAAAGGAGGCATGGGCATGTATCTCGGCATCGGACTGGCGCTGAGCTTCATCTACATCATGCTCCAGACCGTGTCCTCAACATTTGCTGTGAATGCCAACTTCCCGCCGATGCTGGCAGCATGGGTGCCCAACCTCATCTTCACCGTGGTAGCCTACTTCTGCTACCGCTTCGCCCCCAACTAACGAAATAAAAAAGGTAAAAAGATTATATTCATGAAGTTTGAAGAATTAGATTTAAACGACAACGTCCTCGATGCGCTCTACGATATGCGCTTCGACGACTGTACGCCGGTTCAGGAAAAATGCATCCCCGAAATCCTCAAGGGCCGCGACCTGCTCGGTGTGGCCCAGACCGGGACGGGCAAGACAGCAGCCTACTTGCTGCCCATTTTGAGCAAGCTGGCTGATGGCGGCTATCCGCAGGATGCCATCAACTGCATTATCATGAGCCCTACCCGTGAACTGGCCCAGCAAATCGACCAGGCTATGCAGGGCTTTTCCTACTATCTCGACGGCGTGAGCAGCGTGGCTGTCTACGGCGGCAACGACGGCAACCGCTACGACCAGGAAGTGAAAAGCCTCCGACTGGGCGCCGACGTGGTGATAGCCACTCCGGGACGCTTCATCAGCCACATCAGCATGGGTAATGTGGACATGAGCAAGGTGAGCTTCTTCGTACTCGACGAGGCCGACCGCATGCTCGACATGGGATTCTCGGACGACATCATGACCATAGCCAAGAATCTGCCCAAGAACTGCCAGACCATCATGTTCTCGGCCACTATGCCGCCCAAAATCGAAGAGCTGGCCAAGACGCTGCTGAAGGACCCCGTGGAAATCAAGCTGGCCGTGAGCAAGCCGGCAGAGAAAATCAAGCAGAGTGCCTACGTCTGCTATGAGACTCAGAAACTGGGCATCATCAAGGACATCTTCAAGGAGGAGGACCTCAAACGGGTCATCATCTTCTGCGGTAGCAAGATGAAAGTGAAGCAGGTGGCTCAGGCGCTGCAACGCAAGCACATCAACTGCGGCGAAATGCATTCCGACCTCGACCAGGCCGAGCGCGACCAGATGATGTTCAAGTTCAAGAGCGGCCAAATCGACGTCCTTGTGGCCACGGATATCCTCGCACGCGGCATCGACATCGATGACATCTCTATGGTCATCAACTTCGACGTCCCTCACGACGCCGAAGACTATGTGCACCGCATTGGCCGCACCGCACGCGCCGACAAGGACGGAAGAGCCATTACACTCATCAGTGAAGAGGACATGTACTACTTCCAGCAGATAGAGAAATTTCTCGGCAAGGAAGTGCCCAAGAACCCGTTGCCTCAAGGACTCGGCGACGGCCCGGAATACAAGGCCTCAGGAAAACCACGACGGGGCGACAGCGCAAAGAGCAGGCGCCGCAAAGACCGCGACACTACCGCACACCGTCGCAAACCCAAACGGGATGCAGCCAGCACCCAACCACGCAAGCAGCAGGAGGGCAACACGCACCAGCCTGCCGACAGCCGGGAGCCCAAAGAGGAGGGAAAGGACAACGCCACAGCCAAGCAAGGACGTCGGCGCAACCAGCGCCGTCCAGCCTCCGACAACCGCAACAAGCAGAACGAACAGCAACGCGGAGAGCGCAACGCGCAACGACCGGACAACGCAAAGAACACAGCCAAGCGCAATCAGAACCGTAATCGCCATCCCAAGCGGGGTGACGCACAGCAAATGCGCGCCAAACAGCAAGAGGCGGTGCCTGCAAGCAAGCCGAAAAACGAAAACGGATTGCAGAAGCTTTTCCGTAAGCCGCTGAAGTGGCTGAAATCGCTCGGAAAGAAGAACTAAGCCTTGCATGGCAAGACGTCAGCATCAGGAAGCAAGTGAGCACAGCAGACTCGCTTGCTTCTTTCTTTTTTATCCCAAATCGGTCATTAGAAAAAGCTTCTTGTCATTTTCTAATGACCGATTTGGGTTAAAATCTACGGAGCGAAAGATCTTTTGTTAGAAAGAAAATCCAAACGAGATTTTTGTTAGCCAGAGGCGTATACTGTATTTTTTTGCCTCCACACTTGTTTCTGTCTAATATTTCACTTATCTTTGCAATTACAACATCATATTAAAGAACTGCCCGCCATG